>NZ_JAHLRI010000119.1:0-2078 GCF_018919685.1 Enterococcus sp. S183_ASV_20 | reverse complement strand
ATATAACTTAGTGTATCATCCGGAATTTCTAAACGCTCGGCATCTGCTTTTTTGCGCAAAATTGCAATTCGTGTTTCTAAATCAGGCGGGGTGATATCGACAGACAAACCCCAAGCAAAGCGAGAAACTAATCGTTCAGGTAATTTTGGAATATCATTCGGCGGGCGATCACTTGTTAAAACAATTTGTTTATTTTCATTGTAAAGATCGTTGAAGGTATGGAAAAATTCTTCCAATGTTGCTTCTTTTTCCGCCAAAAATTGAATATCATCGACTAATAATAAGTCAACATTGCGATATTCTTTCCGAAATTGTTCGGATGTCTTTGTTTGAATTGAGTTGATAAATTCATTCGTAAACGTTTCGCTACTAACATATTTGACTTTGGCATCTGGTTGATTCACTAACATTTGATGACCAATAGCATGCATCAAATGGGTTTTCCCTAACCCTACACCACCATAGAAGAAAAGGGGATTGTAAATCGAACCCGGATCCTCGGCAACAACAAGCGCTGCAGCGTGCGCCATTTGGTTTCCTTTACCAATAACGAAGGTGTCGAAAGTGTACTTAGGATTAAGCATCGCTTTTTTACTTTGTTCACTAAAAACAACTTCTTCTTCGGCAGGTTCTTCGAGTTCTTGTGCCAGTGCTGCGTCTTTTTCATCGGCAACAACAAAATGGGGCATCACTTCTGCACCGGTCAATTTAAATCCAGTTTCGACAATTTTTGCCGAAAGATTTTTTTCCCAGTAATCACGATGAACTGCAGAAGGGACTTCTAGCCACAATTGATTGTTGTCTAATTTCAAAGGGCGTGTGGTTTTAATCCAAGCATCAAAACTTGGCGCCGACAAAATCGCTTGATAGGCTTCTTCAAGGCTATGCCAAAAACTTTCCACGTCGGGCATACAGTGACCTCCTATATGTTTAAATTTTGGTTATCTAAAAAATGTGGATAACTTAAAAGAATGAGCATAGTCGATTTTAGCATTTTTTTAAAACTTTTTCCACAAGCAATTGTTCAATGTGGAAAAAAAGTACACAAGGGTGAAAAAAGTTTTCCACAGGGTGTCGACACTTGCGGAAGAAAGTGGTTATTGAATGAGTTATCCACAAAAAGTTGAGAATAATTAAGCTTGACACAATCATGTTTCAAAAACTTATCAACAGCTAAAAAAACACCTGTGCAAAACTTTTTAACAGGCTGTTTTTTTGTGTAAAACTAGTGGAAAAATGGCTGTGAACAGAAAAAAATGTGGAAAACTATCCACAAGCTACTCACAGGAAAATTTAATTTGTGGATAATTGAAACGAATCTTTCTCAGGAAATATTTCTTAAATTTTATTGACAAAAGACCCTATTACTCGTTATACTATCAAAGTATGTCTATATATTGATGGATAGTTACAATTTCAGGAGGTGTAATTGCATGAAAAGAACGTATCAACCAAACAAACGTAAACGCCAAAAAGTTCACGGATTCCGTAAACGTATGAGCACTAAAAATGGCCGTCGCGTATTAGCAAGCCGTCGTCGTAAAGGTAGAAAAGTTATTTCTGCTTAATGATGGTCTGGTCTTTTAAACAGTCAATTTCTAAGAACCCTTAGTTATCTCCATAATTTTTTGGAAGATGTGAAGATAACTAAGGGTTCTTTTTCTGTTTTCAATAAAAGAAAGCAGGATTCTATAGAAAAGGCTACTAAAAAAGAGCGGAAATATGCTATTATTATTAAGAAGTAAAAAAATATAGAAACAAAGGGATGCCGATGAAAAAGTCCTACCGTGTCAAGAAAGAAAAAGAATTTCAACAGGTGTTTAATAAAAAACAATCTTGTGCAAATCGTCGTTTCGTGGTGTACGTTTTAGAGAAACCACAACAAGCCCATTTTCGAGTGGGGATTTCTGTTGGGAAGAAAATTGGAAACGCGGTCACAAGAAATGCTGTGAAGCGGAAAATCCGCGCGAGTTTATTTCAATTAAAAGACCGTATCTCTCCAGAAATTGATTTTATCGTGATTGCACGTCCAGGATTGGAAAAATTATCGTCTGAAGAAGTGAAAGCTAATTTAACAC
>NZ_JAHLRI010000118.1:0-2111 GCF_018919685.1 Enterococcus sp. S183_ASV_20 | reverse complement strand
AAATGCTCATAAATTAGCATATGATGTTATGAGTGGTGCAGTAGACATGCGAATACTTACAAAGAACTGTCTAAGGAAGTACAAAACATTTTTAAAGAATACAGACAATAGTCTAAAAGAGATACAGCTGAAACAAACATTTGAAAGCTTAAACATACCAATGGTAAAAGGGATTGAAAAATACGTATTAAAGAGCGACATATCCGATTTTCCAAATGAGATTGGCGCTGTTAAGTTTCAGAATTGGTTAGTAAAGCAAGGAAAGTCATTTAAGTATTATCAAGACTACCTCAATATGTTAACGCTCCTAAAAATAGAAATAAACAAACGTAATCAGTTACCGCCAGATTTAGAAGTCGCACACGATTGTGCAGTGGATAGAATTAATCAGGTGAACTATGAAGAAAGGGATAAAGAAATAAAAGAACGTTTGGAACAATTAAGGAAGTATGAACGAGATATTGATGGGTTCACATTTGTGTTACCTAAACGAGCAAACGACATAAAAAAAGAAGGAAAAGCACTAAACCATTGCGTAGCAAGCTATATAAGCAGACACGCAAAGGGAGAAACAACGATTATCTTCGTAAGAGAGAAGAAGAACCCTCAAAAATCTTATTTCACATTAGAGTACAACTACAATAGGGTTGTTCAGTTACAAGGAAAGAAGAATCGACAAAAGGTACCAGATGAATTGAAACAAGCGGTAGACAAATGGGTCAAGGTAATTAAAGATTAAACGTTAGGAATGCTAAGAAAAGACCGTTCTTAGCATTCCTAACCGAAATCTAGGACAAAATCCATTGTTCCGCGGCGGTGCAGTTGCCCTTGCTCCAAAACCAATGGATTTTCTGCTGCACTCAACACGAGTCAATTAAACGTTCTATTCCCATTCGTTCCGAATGAGGAACGTTTCCTTTTCCTACTCGTTCCTCGCTTAACGGAAAAGGACATTGACACGAGTTGTTCCTTGTGAGACCACAAGGAAGCGTTCCGCAGATTTAAGTTTTTTCTGTCACTCGGCCCCTTCTTGCGGTTATCATTTCTTCAGTGAGCCGGCCTTGTGTACTTGCGAATCATACAACAGCCAGTCGAAAACACAAGGGTAAAATGCACGAGCAAGCTCGCCCTTGTGTTTTCTTTGTGTCTGATGTCTGTTCTCTGCGCACCCAAAACCTCAAACTCACTGAAGAAATGGATCATAACAGCAAACAAAGAAAGGAGAGGACCACAGAAAAATACCGAACCAACGAAGTTCAAAAGAAGCACCCCTTCCTAAATCTTCAAAAAAATGAGTTTTGAAAAAAATAAAAAACAGAAAGAAGCGAGTAAAAATGACTAGACTTGAACAAGCACAAGGGAAATTGCAACGACTAAAAAGAGAAAGCGAAGAAACACACCGCTTAATTAGAGCGGAACATGACCGTATCCCTTTCGGACAGCCTAACATTATTGGCCGTGGGGACATTTATAAGAAAGTAAATGGCTATCATGATCGTGCAATTAAATTACTGAAGGAACAAGAAAAACAAGAAAAAAGAGTGGAAATGCTGGAAAAGGTAGAAGACTTTAAGGAAAAAAACGAGCTAATTAAAGACGTTCATGTGGTCGGTAAATCAAGTTATGCGACGGTTGGCGCAAAAACAAGCGTCAATAACATTGACTACTTTAAAAATGAACTAAAAGAGCTTGAAAAGGCTAACGAAAAAGCAAAAGCCTATAACAAGACAAAACCAGCAATTAAGGCGAGAACCTACGGAGCAGCAATCACGAAACTAAAAAATAAAATTGCGACCTTGGAACAAATGAAGGAAGCTGATGAAAACAAGGTGGTAAGTGAGAGAACAAAAGAGCTGATAGAAAGCGGTGCAGTGACGCAGTGGAAGAAAAAACCAATATTCTATTTCGTTAAAGGGTTGCGAAAAGTAGCACTAGAAATTGACGAAAATGGAGAATTCTTCATTTCTAACTATTATCCGGCTTGTACAGATGCAGATAAGGAATTTATCAATAAGTTATTAGATCCTGCAGCTGAAAGCACAAAAAAAGAAACCTTTTGCTGAAGACAAAAGATTTCTAGGACGTTAACTATTTATAGTCATGAATAAGTA
>NZ_JAHLRI010000117.1:0-2459 GCF_018919685.1 Enterococcus sp. S183_ASV_20 | reverse complement strand
AGATCAAGAGGAACTGATCCACTTGATCTCCAATTATTCTAAGATTTCTCTTTACCAACATCATTTGACAAAGAGCCAAAAAAGGACATCCAATTATTTGTTCCCACTATCAAATTGACAGTTTATTTAAGAATACCTTGCCGCATATTTATTAACTCCTTTTAAATAGATACTTAAATAATAGCACGTAAGAGCATATTTGTAAAGGAATCTCCAATTTTTTATCAAAGAGAGTACGTGATTACAAAATAGCTGTAATAATGTACCAATATTTGTTATTCTATAATCTTCCAATTACTCCCGTTCTTTTCAAGTACCAAATCAAATTGAGATACCTGCGTTGCTTTGGTCTGCTGGTCGATATACTCCACTGTCAGCGATACCGTGACTTGATTATCCTTACGATTGTGAATAGGATTTACCAGTTCTTGAAAGATGTACTCTTTTCCGATTGGTTTTAATATCCCGTCATTCACATAGTAGGAAAGTTCACTGGCTGTCGCTGTAGGATAGAGCTTGAAGAACGTCGTTAAAAACTCATTGATTTCATTGGTTGTAATGGAATCAACCGTCCCCTCACTTTCAATGGCTTTTGGTTTATAACTTGATTTCTTAGGTATGTTGGTAATGGTCGGATTCTTAACCAGTACCATATTTCCAGAACCATCTACATAGACACTCACTATATAAGCAGAGTGGACGGTCTTTGTATTTTCTCCCTCTGTAATGAGCTGGTCTACACTGTAGGTTACATTAAACTCATTGTCGCCAGTTGGCTCTACCGTCCATATCTGAAATCCTCTTACAGAAGACGATACAGGAATATCTTTGCGTACTGTATCAACATTGAGAGCTTGAAGTTCATCTGTCAGATAGCCTTTTAGACTGTCCATTCGATTATCAATGGACTTATCGGATTGCTCCCATGAATAGTAGACTTTCGCAAAGTTCTCTACAAAATTTTCTACATGATGAGTATCAACGTATTCCTTTTCTATGATAGTTGTTTCGTGAATAGTATGAGTATCTATAGCTGTAAAGTGCTTGAATATCGCAAAGCTGAAACTAAGCCCTAAAAGTACCCACAAGGCAATCACAACCTTTTTATGAGGATTGACCTTATAGTAGACACGAGGTTTCTTTTCCTTTGGTATCTGTTTTTCTTTATTCTGATTTTTTCTAAATTTCATCATTAAATCTTCCTTTCTCATTGTTTGATTCGTCCTGCTCCCACTAAATGCTGTTGCCAGTAGGGGCTTGTTAAGTCGGCATAACCGATTGGGTCGCCTGCATGAAACATACGGTTATTGCCAAGGTATATCCCAACATGAGTAATATAAGAGCCAGCGTTATAGGTAGAATGAAAGAAAACCAAATCGCCAGCTTGTGCTTCCGATAGTGGGATATGCTGGGTCACATCATATTGCTGTTGTGCGGTTCGTGGTAAGTTAATTCCAGCTTTTCCATACGTCCATTGTGTCAGTCCGCTACAATCAAAAGAAGTAGTCGGGGAAGCTCCACCGTAAACGTATCGCCAGCCCTCATATTTCAGTGCTTCGTCCATGATGGCTTGTACCGTATCATCATCAAACTCTGTTGTGACAAGATACTGCGTTACCAGTTGCACATAAAACATATTGCCATAGTTGTATCGCCAGCCCCCATTGATAGGTATGGCTATGGGATTGGGGTAAGACACTTTTTCGCCACCTGAATACTCTTTTGAGAAACTTTGAGCCAGTTCAAAGGTATATTTATTTCCACGATTAGCCACATACCCTAAGAAACCACCACCATAATTGTAGGACTGGATAACCGATTCTAAATCTACACTGAGCCTTTCGCTACTGGCTAATAATTCACTGAAATACTTCACACCTTGCTTAATGGATTCTTCTGTACTCAATGAATTAGGTGGAAGACCGAGGGATTCCGAGGACTGCATAACATCTTCCGCAGTACCGCCCGATTCCACCTGTATAATCGCAAGAAGTATGTTGACATATTCTTCAACGCCATATTCTTTGGCATATTTTTCTACCATAGGCTTATGAGCCAGCACTTCTGCGGAAACATTCACACCTCCATAATGAATATTGGAAATTCCGCTGTCCTGTTCATCTGAAAATAAAATGGCAACAAACAGAAGCAGTGAGAAGACCATCAAGAATAATCCAGAACCACCAATCACTAAAGTTTTCAACTTCATGGTTTCTTACCGACTTTCTTAATGGTGGCGGTTTTGATTGGTGGTCTACTTCTTGTATTTTGTAGTGGTACTCTTTGAACAGTAGACGGACGTTCTTTTGTGATTGGACGTTGTGAAGTTCTATCTGCTGTAGTGGTTGAAGTTGCTGGCTTTTGAACGGTTTTTTCTTGAACGGTATTGCCTTGGCGTTCCACTTTTGGACTTGAAAAATCGGACTTAACTGCTGGACGCTCTTGTTTGGCTTGTTGAG
>NZ_JAHLRI010000116.1:0-2527 GCF_018919685.1 Enterococcus sp. S183_ASV_20 | reverse complement strand
GAATCTGAAAGAATAAGAATCAAAGAAAGACAAAGGCAAGGAATAGAAATAGCGAAAAAAGAAGGACGTTTTAGAGGTGGAAAACCAAAATATAAAAAAGATGATCCTAAACTACAACACGCCTTCAAATTATATTTAAATGGAGAAACAGAAAATAATATTGAAAAAATAACAGGGATTAATAGAAGGACGTTTCGCAGATATAGAGAGAGATACGGAATTGAACGCTCTTAAAAGGCGTTTAATTTTTTAATAAATGATACTTTAAAGTATCAAAAGGAGTAACACAAATGAGAAACTTAACGATATTATCAGAAAAACCGTCACAAGCAGCTGCATACGCTTCAGCTTTCGAACAATCAACTAGAAAAAAAGGCTTTTATGAGGTTAAAGATCCAATTTTTGAAGGAAACGTTTATATAGGGGTAGCGTCAGGGAAATGCGGATTTACAACGGTAAGCATTTGATACAAGTCTTATGAGACAGTCAGAAGTCATTTAAAACGCTAATTTCATTATGTCTCAATAAACTCTACTCTATTGGAATTGTGAAGTGATACACTTAAACTAACGTACGCAGGTTTGTTGAATAAGGACTTCAAAAAATACCCTTAATTAAGCTAAAAAGTCCTTCTCTTTATTAAGAAGGACTTTTTTATGTGTTATTCCATTGTCTCATTCATTGTAATAGTTTCGCTTGCTTCATGACCAGATTCTCCATGTCCTGGTCCAAACAAATTCAATATTACAACTCCTACAAGAATCAGTGTTATTCCTGCAATGCTAGCCATGTTAAGTTTTTCCTTCCAAACTAAAACTGAAATTACTGTAGTCAAAACAAGTCCTAAACCTGCCCATAATGCATATGCAGTGTTTAAGGAGATTGTTTTTAGCGACAAGGATAAAAAGAAAAAACAACCAACGAAAGCTATTATTACCCCTATTGTAGGATAGAGTTTTGAAAAGCCTTCAGATGCTTTTAATAGGGAAGAGCCAATAATCTCCCCCACTATTGCAAGTGCTAAATATAGATATGACATTATTCGTCCTCCTGAATCATGTTTATTAGTTCATCAAAAACTTGTGTTTTTAGTTCTTCATTTAATGGTGCCATTCCAAATATTTCTGAAAACCAAAGACCATCTATGGATAATCTTGTAATTGTTATTTTGACAGGATCAATTCCATCAGTTATTAACTTTGTATGCAAAATATCGTATCTCTGCCGGAATTCATCTAATAAATCTGGATTAATAAACATAGCAGCCATTAGTGCGGAATTTAGATTATTGTTTTCTAAATCGGAAAATGTAGATTTAAGATAAGCCCTATTCCATTTTCCTATTGCGTTATCATCGTCGTTATTAACTAACGTATTAATGCATTCGAAATAATTATTTGTCCAATCTTCCACCATTCCTTTAATTAATGCTTCCTTGCTAGGAAAATGGTATAATAATCCACCTTTACTCACGCCAGCTCTTTGGGCGACTGCCTCTAATGTGAGTTTGACAACTCCTTCTTCTTTTACAATTTCAGATGCAGCAATCAATATATTTTTTTTCTTATTAGCATGCTTTGAAATAGACATAATAACCTCCATAACTTAGATACATATAATATACCGTTTGGACGGTTTTTTGTCAATCGAATTAAAGCTCTTATTTAATATCACTCTTTCACATAAAAATAATCCAATAAATTAATCTAAAGATTGTGAAGAAATGTACTTAAAGTAAAGGGAGCTTTAGTTCAACAGTCGATTTCTTAAAATCGGCTTTATTTATGGGTGAAAATTACATTACCGTTGTAAATCCGCATTTTCAGGACTCTACCCCATAACGTATGGTTTCGGACATTTAGTTGAATTAGCACCACCAAATCATTATGACGAAAAATGGAGTAAATGGAGTTTAGAAACACTACCTATTTTTCCAGAAAAATATGATTTCCAAGTAGCAAAAGATAAGAAAGAACAATTTAATATTGTGTCGGATCTATTAAGAAAATCGGACACGATTATCATAGCAACAGATAGCGACAGAGAAGGTGAAAATAGTGCGACATGTTTCTAGTTGAAAAGACTAGGCACACTAACGGCTTAACAGACGTTAGTGGAGAACTTTCAGTTTGAGAGGTGGAATGATAGGGTAACGCCTTGAAACGCCTCCCTTAATACTCCGACATGCTATTTCTTACGTGTTAAAAGAAATGGTATGAAGCTCGGTGAAGTCGGCAGAAGGATACCGTAAGCAGAAATGATAAACATTGGTCTGCACGAAAATTTCCTAGAGGTAGGAACTGTATCTAATATGCCGGAGGTCGCAAAAAGTATAGTATGGTGAGAATGTGTGTAAAAGCACTGACGAACTGGCGAATGTACTGTCCTAAACGCCTAAGGCACAGAAATGTGTCGGGTAGAACATGATTGAAGAAATCATGTCACTCTACGGTATCATGCGGTGGAGTAAGAATTGTTTTTATGAAACTCCGTGAAGTGTTATAGGCACTTGAAGTGATACAGGGCA
>NZ_JAHLRI010000115.1:0-2940 GCF_018919685.1 Enterococcus sp. S183_ASV_20 | reverse complement strand
AGGCATTATATAAAAAAGTAGTCTTGCCAAAGTTTGGCTTTAACGTCACCTGAATGTCGCTATTTTCTTCAATTAAGGCTTTATACATATTAATAATAATATCTGGTTCCGCTCCTAATTTGCCAGCAATTGTCAGCTGTTTTTCCTTTGAAGAAGTTTGTTGATTCCAGAAAAATGAACCACCTAACAAAAGGCCTAAAATAGTACCGCCAATGATTAGTCGCCGTCCATTCGCTTTTTCCAACCAATGAATTCCATAATTAAATAAGACTGCTAGTGCAGCTGATGAAAGAGCTCCAATAAAAATCAACGATAAATTATTTCGATCAATTCCTAATAAAATGAAGGTCCCTAAACCACCTGCTCCAATTAACGCCGCCAACGTGGCCGTACCAATAATTAAAACGGTAGCCGTTCGAATCCCAGAAATAATAAATGGTAACGCCATTTGTAACTCAAACTTAAACAGTTTTTCTTTTTTACTCATCCCAAATGCTTCTGCGGCTTCTTCTAACGAAGGATCAATTTCCGTCAAACCAGTATAGGTGTTTTGTAAAATTGGGAATAAGGCATAAATCACTAGCGCAACAATTGCCGGTGGTCGACCAATACCAATTAACGGAATCAGTAAGCCTAGCAAGGCTAAAGAAGGGATGGTTTGGAAAATCCCAGTCACTTGTAACAGACTTTCCGCTAACTTACGATGACTCGTTAAATAAATGGCTAAAGGAATTGCAATCAACGCAGCGAATAATAACGAGATAAAGGACAATTGCATATGCTCGATTAACGCTTGCAGATATTCTTCTTTTCGAGCGAAAAAAGTTTCAATCAGTGCTTGCATCTACTGTCCCTCGCTTTCCAACAGCTGTTCCATAAAACGAGTAATCGTTTTTGAGGTGATACACCCTAAAACTTGTTGTTTTTCTACTAAATTTGCTTTCTCTTGCGCATTAATGAGTTGGACAATCTCTTTTAAATTGGTTTCCATGAAAACAGTCGGCACTGGCTCAATCGTCTCATCCGTAGCTTCTAAAAATGCAGTCAAGTCAGCGCCACAATAGTTCGCTAGTTCTGGCGAAGATTGTTTAAAAAATTGACCGACAAAATTATTTTTCGGATGTTTTTGAATGGCTTCTGGCGTATCGACTTGAATAATTTTACCAGCGTCCATAATACAGATGCGCTCTCCTAACAATAAAGCTTCATTCATATCATGGGTCACAAAAACAATGGTACTCGCTAATTCCTGATGAAGTTCTTTCACCAAACGTTGAAGATGATGTCTTGAAATCGGATCTAGCGCGCTAAAAGGTTCATCCATTAAAATCACTTCTGGTTCGGCTGCAATGGCGCGTAAAATCCCGATACGTTGTTGTTCGCCTCCTGAAAGCGCTGCTGGCTTACGATGCAGATATTCCTCAGGATCCAGCTGAACTTTTTTCAATAGTTCAATGGTTCGCTCTCTGCGTTGCTCTTTGGGCCATTTTTTCATTTCAGGAATCAACTCAATATTTTCCGCCACGGTTAAGTTAGGAAATAAGGCAATTTGCTGAAGAACATAGCCAATTTTTAGTCGTAATTCACGTAAAGGATAATTGGTTACCGCTTGTTCATTGAGAGCCACTTCACCTGTCGTTGGCTCAATGAGCCGATTAATCATTTTCAAAGTCGTCGTTTTTCCACTACCACTCGGCCCTACTAATACAAAAAATTCGCCTTGTTGGATTGTTAAATTCACATCGGACAAAACGGCATTTTCTTGATATACTTTTGAAACATTTTGAAATTTTATCATTTATTTTCACCGCATCTTTCACTTCTTAATAAACAAAATCTTTGGAGGATCGTCACTCTTTCAGTATAATTTAAGACTAACATCCTGCCTAATTTTTTGTTTTAAGCGCAAGTATGTGGGGGCTCATTTAACGGCTGCCGGTTCGTATCTACAATTATCTACTCAATGAATGGAAAAATTGTCCTCTTCTGCCTTAAACAAAAGTGAACTGTTTTCTACTAAAAGGAGTGATCGTTATGGAAAACGACAAGTGAATTTATAAATGGGACAACGTGAAACTTTTTTTAATTTTCTTAGTGATTTTTGGGCATATTTTAGATCGTGAAGCTTCTCCTTCACGACTCATGGAAACGATCAACTTTTGGATCTATTCATTCCATATGTCGGCCTTTATTTTTGTCTCTGGACTCTTTAGTAAACATGCCATTAAACAACGAAAATATCTACGCTTACTTTCCTTTGTTTGGCTTTATCTCTTAGCGAAGTTGTTGATTACACTTGCTAATTTCGCCTTTGCAAATAAAATGAATTTTGATTTACTGAACGAAACAGGCGTTCCTTGGTACTTACTTTCCTTAGCAAGTTTCTACTTAATTACCATCTTTCTTCAGCGCGTTCAGCCGAAAATCATGTTGCCCATCATCATTGTTATCGGCTGCGCCTCAGGCTATTTGCCTGTGGAAGGTTTCTTGTCTTTAGGACGGACTCTGGGCTTCTTCCCTTTCTTCTATTGTGGCTACTTAATGGATATTCAAAAGCTACAAACCTTTTTAGATCATCGCAAAGTCAAATGGGCAGCGGTAGGCGTAATTTTAAGCTCCTTTTTATTTGTAAATAGTCAATGGTCATTGGCAACGAAATTTTGGGGCTTCTTAACTGGTTGGGCTTCCTACGCTGAAATTAGTCCGGCCTTTGAATACAGTAGTTTCATTCAGCTGTTCTTTTACGTTGCTGCAGCATTGGTGTCTCTTTCTTGGTTTGCATTATTGCCGAAACGAAAGTTACCTTTAAGCGCCCTCGGAAAAGATACCCTCTACCCTTATCTCTTGCATATGCCCTTAATTATTCTGTTGGAAAGTGGTTTGCAATTAGACACACTCTTTAAAGAATGGTTTACTTTCCGAATCCTGGCACTCTTCTTC
>NZ_JAHLRI010000114.1:0-3109 GCF_018919685.1 Enterococcus sp. S183_ASV_20 | reverse complement strand
GGTATCATGCGGTGGAGTAAGAATTGTTTTTATGAAACTCCGTGAAGTGTTATAGGCACTTGAAGTGATACAGGGCAAAAGCCAGCACCTAAGCTATTACATTGATAAAACTGAAGGAACGTGGGAAGCCAAGAACGTGGAGCGCACACACGCAATGAAGCGGATATAAGGAAAGTAGTAGTATATAACTTATATTTATCTTGGTGAAAGTAGTGGCATGACCGGTGAAGGTTCTGTAATGGGGCGGGAGGAATAGCCACAAGTCAACAAATTTAAATCAATTTATTAAGTAACCTAAGTCAAACCATAGATTCCTGTAAGACCAAAAGGTCACAACCAATAACTAGGGGGTGACGAACTATGAACAACCACCGAAACAAGAAAAATAATAAGCTTCGATATTCTGAGTATTATGGAATGCAAGAAGCTTATGATAACTTGTATCAACGTAGTGTAGAAAATCAAAATTTCAAGTCATTAATGAAAATTATCATATCCGATGACAATATCTTGCTTGCGTATCGTAATATAAAGCGCAACTCAGGAAGTCTTACGGCAGGTATTGACGGTAAAACCATTAAAGATATTGAAAAACTAACAACTGAAAGATACCTTGATATAGTTAAGAAACGGTTCAAATTTTACAAACCAAGAGAAGTTAAGCGAACTGAAATTCCCAAACCAAATGGAAAAACTAGACCATTAGGAATTCCTTCTATTTGGGATAGGGTAGCTCAACAATGTATCTTGCAAGTATTAGAACCAATATGTGAAGCGAAATTTAATCCGCATAGTCACGGTTTTAGACCTAATCGGTCTGCCGAACATGCAATTGCTGATTGTGCCAAGAAGATGAATATTATAAAAATGGGATATTGTGTTGATATAGATATTCAAGGTTTCTTCGATGAAGTTTGGCACTCAAAATTAATGCGACAAATGTGGACTATGGGTATACGGGATAAGGAACTTCTCACTATTATCCGCAAAATGCTAAAAGCTCCAGTTGTATTGCCTAATGGTACTATTCAATTTCCCGAAAAGGGGACACCACAAGGTGGGATTTTATCCCCATTATTAGCCAATATTAATCTTAGTGAATTTGATTGGTGGGTATCGGAACAATGGGAAACAAGGCATATGTCTGAAATTAAGACACAATACAATGCTAATGGAACCGAGCATATGGGAAATCACCATAGGAAAATGCGCTCACATACAAAACTAAAAGAGTTCTATATAGTTCGTTATGCAGATGATTTTAAATTATTTTGCCATGACCGAAAAACGGCTGAACAACTTTATCATGCTTCGATACAATGGTTGGAACAACGATTGCATTTACCCGTATCTATTGAAAAATCCAAAATCACGAACCTTCGTAAGGAAACTAGTGAGTTTCTAGGTTTTAACTTGAAACTAGAAAGAAAAGGGAAAAATAGATATGTAATGCATTCTCATGTTTCAGATAAAGCAATTAACCGTATGAGAATAGAACTAAAAGAGCAAATCAAGGAAATCAAAAAATCACCTAATAGCATTAATACTATCAGAGCTATAGGAAATTATAATAGTAAAGTTATTGGCATGCACGGTTACTATCGAATAGCAACTCACGTTAATAGAGACTTTAAAAAGATGCATTACTCAGTTCTTCTGACAATGAGAAATCGATTGTCTATTGATGGATTGACAAAAACGGGTAAATATACTGGTAAAGATAAAGGGATATTGAACTACGTCCAGTCAAAAAATATTAGATACCTGACAGGACGCCCAATTATACCAGTTAGTTTTGTACAACATAGGAACCCAATGTACCTTAAAGTTAAAATTAATAAATATACTCCTGAGGGGCGTAAACTCATTCATCGTAATCAATCAGCCGTATCTGAAATAGCACTTCGTTGGATCAGGAGCAATCCTGTAGTCAGCGATAGAGCAACAGTGGAATTTAACGATAATCGTATCTCATTGTTTATAGCTCAGTCGGGTAAGTGTTCGGTAACGGGTGAAGAACTAAATGTTCTAGATATGCATTGTCATCATAAGATACCTTATCATGTATCTAAAGATGACAAGTATAGTAACTTGACTATTGTTAAATCTGAAGTTCACATTCTAATACATGCTACCAAGGGAGATACTATTCAGCGATATATGACCTTGTTAAATCTTAATGATGAACAAATCAAAAAGCTAAATAGATTAAGGTTGCTAGTTAGAAACACTTCACTACATTATTAATTTGGTTGCGAGACTTAGGAAAACAAAAAAGGTTTAATTTGTTGATAGAACGCCGTGTGCGGTGAAAATCGCATGCACGGTGTGGATCGGGGGAAAAACTGGAGATTATTTCAAAAGTTTACCTATCGATATTCGCCTGGTCGATTATCCATAAAGCAAATGCCTTTTCAAAAGATAAAACATTTAAAAGACTATGGATCAATAGCTTAGAAAAAGATGTGATTCGAAGCGGTTTTCAAAATTTGCAACCAGGAATGAATTACTATCCCTTTTATCAAGAAGCGCAAACACGCCAAATTGCCGATTGGTTGATCGGCATGAACGCAAGCCCTTTGTATACGTTAAATTTACAACAGAAGGGCGTACAAGGTACATTTTGGGGTACATGGAACATAGAAACGAAAATGCACGGTAAGGTAAAAATACGAACAATCAATCTGTTTTTTATTGTAAATTTTGAGTGCACTTCTAATTTACAAATATGAAAGCTGTTATATCAATGTTTCAGTTTGTAAATTTTACATGTAATTTAATAATGTAAATTTTTGTTCGGCTTCCTACCGTGCATTTTCGCACGAGTGTTCCAGCCAAAAGGCGACAATCCCTAAAATCAAAACAACTAAAAAGGCTATAAATCAACATTTGTGTGTGTTTTGAACTATCATTACCGTGCATTTTCGTTTCTATGTTCCATATACCCCATAATCCTGATATGAATGAAATTTCAAAAAACTAGGAAATGCGATTAATTTAAGTGAGGAATAGAAACTTCTGAAGTAACTATATATCATAAATTAAACCGATGAGTCAAAAACTTTTGTTTTTTCTATTAGCGATGAGATTATATTAAACAGTATATACT
>NZ_JAHLRI010000113.1:0-3289 GCF_018919685.1 Enterococcus sp. S183_ASV_20 | reverse complement strand
TTTCTTTCGTCGGAAATACAATTTGAGTGTACCATAAATGCCTTTTTATTTTTCTAACTTAATTTTACAATTCGCGTAACTAAAAACATGCGTGCTAACATACTTGAAGATTTGGAAAAGGATGGTCTTTAATATGCGAAATTTTTCCCTTTTTCTGCCCTTTACACTATATGTAAAAGACAAAACTCATTAGAGCCCTAGAGCCCCAACGGTTTTTTGCAGAATTATTTCACTGCGCCTTTTTGGTAATAATATAACACTGGTAAATATAGATTTTTGCAACCGTTTTACCCAGAAAGAAGACATTACTGTAATCTTACAATACTAAAAATAGTAACCACTTCTCTAAAATAAGTCAGATTTTATTAGTAAATATAATAATCAGGACTTCCTTTTTTCTCAATACTAATAACTAATTTATGGGGTAAGCAAATACTAGTCTGACCAGGATTTGATATCCATCCAGTTCTAACTGCAATCTGATCAGGACTATTATCTTCTCTATCTCGGATCTTTCCATCTTTAATCTCAATAATATTATATTGTCCCTTAGCTGGATAATACTTCACATATTTATGACTGATTTTATCTAAATTAAAGCGATCTACTTCCTTGCCATTAATTCGAACAACAGCATATTTAGTAGTTCCTTGGTTCCCCTTCTCAAGAGAAAAAATAAATAAAGGTATAAAGGAGCTAATAATCAAAATCCCAATAATTATTACGTCTCCTATCTTCATATCAATTTTTCCTAAACCAAGATAGTCAGTTAGGATTGTAATAGTTTTTTTCATAGGAATCCTCTTTCTATGCATAATAAAGAGCAGGTTAAATCTAACTAAAGGAAAACTATCTCATAGCCAGTAGTATAATAATCTTTGTACTCAGCAGCTGTCATGTCTTTATTGAGTTTTGCTTTGTAATCGAAAACTTCATCCAAAATTCCATCTTTTAACAACGGATAAACAGATTGCCATTCACCTGTATAATCACTCAATTCGGGATCCTTCACATCGACATCTTTAAAGTACCCACTAGCAACTGTCTTTTCATCCTTCGCTTCTTTTTCTGGAACTACCTCTTCACCAGCAACCATAGTTGTTTTCTCTAACGCTTTTAGATTGTCTTCCATTACTGAAACATAATCTTCACCATTATTCATTTGTTCTTTTATAAGACTTTCAAGAGGATTCAATACTTCCAATTTTATCCCAGCTTCGTTGGCCAAAGTTTTTGTATCATTAGCATTCTTTTCAAAACAAATATAATTGATATTATTTTTTTGGCATACTCTTTTAATTCAGCGAATTGACCAGAAGATGGCTCTTCTTCAGGACTTAGTCCAGCAATAGGAACTTGTATCAATCCATAATCCAAAGCTAAATATCCAAAGGCTGCGTGTTGTGTCTCAAATACTTTTGCTTTTTCCAGATAGAACTTTAACTAATAAGGATTAGCATTCTTGATACTCTTTATCAATTTGTTTTGCTTAACTTTTTTTCTGAGAGAGAAACTACAAATATAACTTCTTCACGTACCTAGCAATTTAATAACAGTCAGTCTACTAACCGTTCATCATTCATACCAAAATATTGATGTAATGGTTTTTGTTTTCCTGACAATAGTTGATCGATCGTCACAAATTCGTATCCTTCATTTTTTAACATAGTGATCAATCCTGGTACAGCTTTGACTGATTCATGATGGATATCGTGGATTAAGATGATTGCGCCATTAAAGACATTCTGTTTGACAACATTATTGATTGCTTCAGGATTTCTTGTTTTCCAATCTAGCGAATCAATATTCCATTGAATAATTGGCATGCCAATTGTTTCAGCACTTTTTTTATCAATAGCGCCATAAGGAGGACGGATATTGCGAGGCAAGACGCCTGTAGCCTTAAAAATTGCTTTATTAGCTTTATTAGCTTTATTCATTTCACTTTGTAATTCATCTGTCGAAAGTGTATTCAACTGTGGATGAGAATACAAGTGACATGCTACCTCATGACCCTCGTCGTGGACTTGTTTTGCAACATCTGGGTTTTGATCCACCATCTGTCCTAACATGAAAAAAGTAGCCTTCACGTTGTTTGTTTTTAGTATATTCAACAAATCAAGTGTTGAGCTATTATTGGGTCCATCATCAAAAGTAAGAGCGACATACTTTTTATTTTCATCTAATGCAGGTAACGCATCTTTTATACTTTCTTGCGAAACCAGATCTGTATCAATAAAAGGCGCAATGTCTCTGTATTTTAGAGTAACTTTAGTAGTTTCAGTTGTGTTCTTTGGTAGGTCGATGGTCAATTCATCAGGTGTATAAGTCATTTTACTCTCGTAAGAAATTCTATCTATCGTTAATACAGCATCAATTATTTTTTCAAGCTCTTTGGCGTGATCAAGAATGGATTGCTGAATCACCTGTTGAATACCTAAGAGACTTCCTTCATCTGGAATCAAATCCTTATTTGTGATTTCTTTACCAGTTTTTTCGGAAACATAAATGGTTTTCTCAGAAATACTGTCTAGCTTTTTAAAATTTTCCTTACTGCGATCCCAGATAAAACTATCTGCTTCAATTCTATACTGACCAATTTTAGAAGATATTGCTGTTGCTTTTATTCTGGCAACTGTAAGCACTTCTTTTTCACGTTGCTTCTTTTGTTACTTTTGAGCAAGCTCGTCTACGAGCTGGTTTGCATTTTTGAAAGGAACAGTACTTTCATAAACTGGACTGTAAACAAGGCACTTATTTTCTCCGTCATTTATAGTATCTATTTTCGTTGAAATTCCACTTTGGTCTTGCTCTTCTTGGATTGAAGCCATGAGATTTTTTGCAGCAGTTTCATATTTGGTTTGAGCTTCTACTTCTTGCTGTTTTAATGTATAAACAATATAACCGCCAGTAGCGACAATTACTAGAATATGTGCGGTAAACAATGCGAATATATACTTGCTATAATTAGATTTTTTCTTCGGTATTTTTGGTTGTTTGTTTTCGTTTCCGGTTTTGGACTTTACAGCTTCATTCAATTGATTTGTATTTTCACAGATATCAGGTTCTTGTTTGTGACGTTGGCTACGACGTGCATAGGTATTTTTATCAGACATATGACTTTATCTTTCCTTTTATCATCATAAAGTAAAATAAAACAGCGCAATTGTAATAAAAACTAATTTATAGATAATTTTTACAAGAAAGTTTTCAGTCAAGTCCAGACTCCTGTGTAAAATGCTATACAATGTTTTTACCATTTCTACTTATCAAAATTGATGTATTTTCT
>NZ_JAHLRI010000112.1:0-3420 GCF_018919685.1 Enterococcus sp. S183_ASV_20 | reverse complement strand
CAGCTTCATAATAAGCTAATGCTGGGCTATTTGGATCTGTATCACCGCTTACCGGTAATCTCATGCTAGGATAAAATACACCACTCAATGCACTTCCCGTATTTGAACCCGATCCTGAAGGGGTATTATTTAAAAATCCTGTTCCCCATACAGTGTCTGTTCGACCATCATCTGGTCCTACCGCCACATAACGGCGCAAGCCTGAACCTGCAACGTAACTAATCCATGCATAGCCATTAGCAAAAACATAGCTATCATAAACGATAGCCTGACCAGCTTCGTAGTAATCTAAAGCTGGACTATTAGGATCTGTATCACCACTTACCGGTAATCTCATACTTGGATAAAATACACCCGCTGAAGGATTCACTGAATCTCCTTTTGATCCAGAAGAATCTCCAGGATATGGTTTTGAAGCACCTCCAAAACGATAAATAGCAGCTGTAGGACGTCCAGCACTAACCCAATATTGATCATAACTATTTATTGTGATACCAACGTTTGTACTGGCATTGCAATGAATAATCATATTTTCATCAATAAAAATCCCTGTATGACCGAACTCTCCACCTGAATTGCCTCTAATTCCCCAAATGAAAATGTCTCCTCTTTGAGTAGCATAGTTCCCATTTATCAGTGGTAATTGTGACCAACCTACACGTTCAAGTTGTCCAAAAAGTGAATCTGTATTTCCTGGATAAGTAGTAGGAGGAATGAACCCAGCTTCTCTTAATGCAAAATATACTGCACTAGAACAATCATAAGAGTTTGGTCCTAATCGGTAATCCATACTGTAAGTAACACCTTGGGCTTTTTTACCTTCCATCCAACGAATCATTACATCAAACCCAATACGAGCTTGGTTATTTGTCTCAGTATTTCCAGAAGCCCCTTCTAGATAAAGTGAAGCCTCAGCATTTCTTCGTTCAACAAGTTTTGGTAATTTAATGCTTCCGATGTCATAGACATACAATTTCATTTCTCTTGCAGCCGAATTAAATTCCTTTGTGTTTGTAAAATGCATAACATCTGAACTTGGTAAAAAACCTAATCCTTTTGAATGAGAGAAAGAAACTAATGCATCAAATTGATTTTGGGTTGCTTTAATTGCCAGAAGCTTGGATATTAATGTTGCATGTTCAGATAAATCATCACGTAAAATTTGTTCAGCTTGGCTTTCCGTGATAGTCATTCCTGATTTAATTGGGTGTCTGTCATTTGATAAATGACCATACCCAATTGACAAAATCCCGTCTCTTCCTGCTACAGCTTTAAGTGAAAAGGAAGAATATTTTTTACATAGGTTTACTGCTTTTTGACTATAATTCATAAAATCACCTCAATATTTTTTGTCGCGACTTTTTTCGTATACGCCTATATATGTTGATAAGAATATCTATTTGTGACAATAGAATAAGTAATTCTTTTGTTTTATTATTAAGTACGATAAAATTAGTTATAGATTGTATAAGGAGGAATATTATGAAAAAATTAGTTTTTGTTGCTTTAGTTGTTCTTTTAACAGGGTGTAGTTCTCAGAAAGCAAATGAATCTAAAGATCAAGAAGAATCTGCCACTAACTCGACATCAGTGAAAAAAAGTACTAGCAATTATAATTCTAGTACAGAATCAAGCTCTAGCACCGAAATAAAAGAAACTTCTACAAGTTCAAGTACGAATCAGGTTTCCACAACTCCTAAAAGTGAACCATCTACAAATGTAGAAGAATCAAATTCTTTAGAATCAGCACCTTATGCTGTAGATATTAGTAATTTAAACAATCCACTAGTATTCAATTTTAATGGAATGAATGTGCCTAATTCAGTTACTTTAGAGAATTTAAATTCAACACCTACAGCAACCTTTCGAACTAAATTAATTGGGGCTGAAAATAGCCAATTGAAAGAATCTATTAATAAATATGAGTTATCTATAAATACAATTCCCACAAAAGAGATTAGAATATTTTCATCGGGCGATAATAGCATTAGAACAGTTAAAGTAAATACAGAATTAATTTTAGGAAGTAATATTTATTCAAACTATGAACGAAATATATCAGGTAATTTATACTTGTTTATCAATAAAAATGGAACCATATCTTTAATAACTCCGAATTACGCAGGCAATGTTACTGATGATCAAAAAGATGTTATGCTAGAAGTAACTCAATAACTAGCGCAATTAATTAATAAAAAGAAATCTTCTAAGTAAGAAGGTTTCTTTTTATTAATTTCATCTATTGATAACTTTATTTTTAAGGTACTCATCTATAGACTACTTTTTCAATCTCTTATTCTTAATGAAGTTTCCAAAATAGCTTCTATATAAAAAATAGTTACATCACTTTTTTAACGAAAAATAAAAAGGTGACGTATTTAGTAGTCACCTTTTATAAAGTTTTGGAATTAGCAAGCCCGCTTGCTCTTGTTCTAATAACATTTCAAGACCGATAGCAAGAATTTTCGATTCGCTTTTTCTATATTTTGTTTTGAGATACTTTAACCCTTCTTGTTGTTTTAAATTTAAATTAGATTGTGCACGCTTATTACCTTTCTTTATAGCCATTCTGATCCATCCTTTTTATTAAATAGTATTCCCTCCATTAATAAATGTATTAGTTGATTAGCTCTTTATTTTTAAATTGCAAGCCTTCCTGGTAACCAGACTGAAAAGCATCGAAGTTTTCAACCTGATGTGAGGTGTCTTTTCCTTTAACTAAGCCTAGCTTTGAGACTTCTTCATGGACTGCGACAGGCAACTGCAATGCAAGTTCGTAACCATTCGTAAGTACCTGGGCTTCAAATACAGAACTAAGAGCTGTCAAATACCCTTCGATATAGTCTTGTTTTAATTGCCATTTTCGTTTATATTTTCGCTTAATTTCCGGTTGCTTCATAAACTCTTTTGAACAAAAGGCAACACTACCTTTTGCATATAAAAATGTAATTTCTGCAATCTCTGCATCTGTTGTTAAACCTACGTAGTGTAATTCTATATCTGAAGAACTTTGATAGTAATTCTTCACACGAAAATTCTTTGCAATGATTCCAGCTAGTCTGTAGACCCATTTATGTGGTCTTCCTTTGTAAATCACTTTATCTACAACATTTTCCTGTCTTTGGTGTTGCTGATAATGAAACACTTCTTCTTCATCAATTCCATAGGCTAGCATCAATTCCTGGGCCTTTGCTAAAGCTGTCATTGATTCTTCATCATTCGCATCGTTCGCTAGTGCTAACAACCGTTGAATTTTATCTTTTCTTTTTTCATCCATTCGTATGCTCCTGGCTCATAGTAATCTTTAAAATTGGATCATCTGCTGTATTTCTTGGAAAACCACACACGACTCCTTCTAACGCTCGTTCCATTTTCGTTTGTTTTTCGGTTCTTTCCTTTTTACTTTCATGATATAACTTT
>NZ_JAHLRI010000111.1:0-3510 GCF_018919685.1 Enterococcus sp. S183_ASV_20 | reverse complement strand
ATTATGAATATAATAAAGTCAAGCAGAAGAAGTAATCTGCTTGGCTTCCGTCGTAATGAGCTATTGGAAATTACAGATTAATAAATTAGCAGAGAAGCTCAAATGAAAATGTATTTTCTTTTACGTGTGTAACATATTAAGCTATCAATACTAGTAATTGTCAGCTTCTCCAACTCTTCATAAATGAAATCACTATTACATACAATCAATATTATTTTTTCTTCTTTAGTCATGTATCTTTCCTCACTTTTTTTGCTCTATCTATTTTACTTGTGCCATCTTCGTAGTTAAACACGACGTTTGGCTGCACGTTGTACTCGTACACGTTAAGATTAAGTGTACCCGCACTATCAACCGCTTGTAACCAATAACCTCGAGGCATTAATTCCTTTCCACGAAAAACTGTCACGATCTGATAAATGACTTTGTTTCCCTTGATCTTTTGTGCATCTCTGACTAGTTTCTCATAGTGCGTCTGCACTTTTTGATTGGAAAAAGCAGTTTGTGTTGCCAGGTTTTTGGGATTGTCTTGGCTTCCATTTTCACCTATCTTAAAGTTTCCGTCAATATCAAAGTTAAAGCTGGACGTATAGGCAAGTAAATGTCCGCGATTCACAATCGGATCTCCATCGATCTGTTTTTGGTGCCAACCAGTCGGTTGCCAGACTTGCCGTTCTCGTCCTTCAGAACGTCCTAAATTCTTCCTATCAAGGTAGGCAGTCACAAATGTTGTCCGGTTCAAGGAATCTAAGTCTCCATAAATCACTTTGTTTTCTTTCCAGTTGGCAATGTTTAGCATTGATTGGCCATTATTCACGTTTAAAATGGCGTTTCCGCCACTTTGGAAGTCTAGGTTAGCTAATTGGTCATATTGGTCTTGGCTATACGGGGCGGTACTTGAATTGTTTGTTTTCGATACCTCTTTATGGTCTTGTTTGCCAGTAATTGCTTGCTCCGTTTCGTGTGATTGAACCTGGCTAATCCAAGAAGTGACTTCCGTTTTACTTACTACTCCAAAGCTAGCAAACAAAACAGCTAACAAGTAACTAACTAAATATTTCTGTTTTTTCGTCATCTTCATTTTCTCCTCTCATCAAAAAGTGCAGGCACTTATAAAATTAGTGTGGGCACTTTTCCAAACCAGTTTTGAAATGAGCGTTCTCTTGCATAATTAATAGATCTAATCCATGTGCCAGGACTTTACTCTCCGAAACAGCATATTTTTTAGCTAATTTCGTTAATTCTGCTTGTTGTAAAGGATTTAGAGTAACTGTTGCACGTTTATTTTCACTTTTTATTGCCATTTTAAGAAGTCCTTTCTGATTTTTTGATTGAAACTGTTTTTTCTTGCCTTTTATTTTGCACTATTGTATTCTAAAACTACCTTAATTAATTAGTTTACATTCACTAATTTCATTTCCACAAGCTCTTTTGAGAAGCCTTATTTCCATGGCTTCTCTCTTTTTTTATTTTGAGTAAAGTCATGTTCAGATGACCCGTTCACAAGTGTCTTTTGGCACGTTTACTCTTGGTTCATATCAATCAGTTGGGTTAAATCATTTGACAGTGCTTAATTTAATTGACCTTACTACAAAATATCTTTTTGCCAAAGATAGGCTGGAATCAAGCTCAACCAAGCAGCGAGAAGAATTAACCAATCTCCTAAGTTTTCATTGAAACGGATTAGTAAGTGGATAATAAAAATTAATATTCCTGCCAACCCTATACCTGACCAATAAGTAAAGTCGGTTCGAAATTCCTCGTTTAAAATACCAGCGATTATCCCACCAAAGAATACAAATAGAAATACTACAAAAAAGAAGAACAGGAAAATAGATATAATCTTACCTAAAAGGAGCCAAAGTATCCCTAAATATTTAAAAAACAGTTGAAAAATAAAACATGGTAAAAATAATACAGTTGCCAAAATACGCCGTACAATTAGCATAAAAATCCCTCCATTCCAGGTTGACTGATCTATAATTTTGGTCTCACATCATTTTGTTTTTCGGTTTCTTTTTTGTGTACATATTGAATTTCATGAAGCTGATTCATTTCATTTCGCGTTCGTTCCAGTTTATTTTCTAACAGAGATTGACTAGTTTTAATTGCTTCAATTTCTCCTTGTACATCTTCATAAGAAAATTCTGCTAGTGTAGCGTCCGGTAACAATGTTTTCAATTTTTTCTGAATCATCTCTGGATCTCCATGCAGTTCATTTTCTAATAAGAGGTTACTCAATTGGTGTAGCTCTATCATTTTCTCGTCAAGTGTTTCTAAAGTTTCTTCTGCTTCAAGAAAAGCAGATTCTAATTTTCCTTCTAATAATTTTAGTTGTCTTGTGTCCTCTATTTCATTGGCTGCTAAAAAGTTAATGGCACTAACTAACTCATCGATGGTTCGCATCACAGGTTCCTTTTTTAGTGGTGTTTGTCCATTATATAAACGCAATTGTTTAATCAATGAAGCTCCCGTTAAGTATTTACTTTTAGTAGAATCTTTGTCGCTTATAAAATAAAAATATTCATTTCTTTTTACATAGATATTAAAGTTCCCATTATCTAATGGATCAACCTTATACCCTCCTATAAAAAGTTTCCCAGAATTCCCAAATCCGTAGTTAATATTTATATAGTAGCCCCTATCTGTTTTGTGAGATAGTTGCCAGGGTTCTATTGTAAATTGATAATCAAAATCATTTTTTTCTTGCTCACTTTTTTCTTCATATCTTTTGACACATTCTTCCACTGTTAAAACGTTTTTATTCTCTTTCAATCGTTCAATGATTTTCTCATAATTATATTTAGTAGGATCACTTTTTGATAGGCTGCGACTACGTGTGTTTTTTAATTGTGGCTCGTCTAACAGTCGGTAAGTCGTCCATTTGTTAGAAAAATCTACGAAAAGATTTAAGGCTTCTGCTTTTTCTAAAAAATCTTGGATTGAAGAACTTTGTTCTAATAAAAAGTCCAAACGACTTTTTATTTTTTGTTTATAAATGGATTCTGTCTGCCATTTTGTATATTTTGTATGAGTTTGCTTGGGTGATTTTTCAATAATCTTTGCGCCATATTCTGAAGAAACTTTATCCGATACTTTTTCGAATAGCTCTTTTGTTTTGTCTTTATTTTTTCCGTTTTGTTGCTTAATAATTTTCCAATTCAATACTTTTCCTGTCGTTAGATTCGTAGAATTTACAATGATATGGTTATGAATATGTGCTTTATCTACATGAGTGGCGACAATAAATTCATGCTCGCCGCCGGTAAATTCTAAAATTGTTTTTCGCCCAATTTCATGTACTTGCTCCGGGGTAAGATCGTCTTCAGGTGAAAAAGATTGAATCAAATGGTGTGCAAGAACAGCTTTCCCTCGTCCGTTTCCTCGTTCAATACTTTTTTTATCAAACTCTAGTTTTTCAGTCACAGGATTAAAAATAATATGCGTGCCTTTTCTTCTCGCAAACTTTTCCTTAGTTAACAAGAATTCGTTCGCTGCATCTTCTAAAAT
>NZ_JAHLRI010000110.1:0-3521 GCF_018919685.1 Enterococcus sp. S183_ASV_20 | reverse complement strand
TACCCATTTGTCAAATGCTGAAGCCGTTAGTTCATATTCTCGAATGATTTCTACACGTGGCTTTCCAGCTAAGTAAAGATTGACGATTGTTGCTTGAATTCTTGTGAAAAAGTTCTTCGTGTTCTCTTAGACATAAAAATTCCTCCTGGTATATTTTCTTCTAGTCTACACACCTTAATTTTTCTGTCTAGTTAATTGTAGCCTATCCAAACAAACAGTATGCGGGAAGTAGAAAAGAAAACAGGAATTTCTTTATCTACACTCAAACGAATCAAGAAACAAGCAAAGGAAGAACAGTTACTTAGTGAGAAATAATTCAGGAGTGGTTAACATAGAGAATAGAGAAAAGATTATTCAGTTGTTGAAAAATCCTTTAGTAACAGGTTATGGGATTGAGATAATGTCAAACGGGCGACTTTATTCAGCAAACTTCCAAAGATATAAGAATCGAGTAAAGAAAGAAGAGAACCCGTTGATTATTTTTGAGAGCATGACAGAAAAAGTTGAGCAGGTATTTTTAGAATTAGCTGAAGAAGTCATACGAACGAACCCTAAAACAAAACAAGAATTCAAGGAAATGATTAAAGAATATTGTTATAAGGAGGATAACAAATGGTAGTTCGAAAAACATATGATCATTGGGGGATCGAAATCAGCACATGGAACAAAAGTAATATAGTTACTTTTATTGATTGTGACTGCGGGCAATTAGCTAAAAGAGAACTGGGAAAGTATAATCAGTTTAAATGTGATAGCTGCAATAAAGAATACAAATTGTATCAAGGCAACTATATACCAATTGATGAAAAAACAAATGAAGTAGCTCAAAACGATTGAAAAAGTAAAAAAGATTTTTGATTGTTTACTTTCAATAATTTAAAAAAGGTGGAGATTTTAATGAATTTTGGGTATTTAAATTTTGGAACAAAAGACGCAGTTTTAGTGATCGCAATATTTATTATTTTAATTTTGACGGTACTGTTTCGTTGGTCAGCTTTAGAATTTGTTTTTTCTTCAAGTGCAGTAGGAATTGCTTTTTTTGCTGGAAATATGAAACAAGACAAAAGGATAGCAGATAGGCAAAACAAAAAAAGTGAGAAGAAGTAAGGAGAATATTTATGCCAGTTAATAAAAATGGTTTACCTTTTTATCTCGACAGAAAATTAGATGTAATACGCTTTGGAGTTGATCCGGATAATCATGTGAAAGAACAACAACTTTTTAACTCTCCGGTTAAAACGGAGAAGCCAAATAAAAAAGAACGTTTCATTGAAAAAGAAAGTGAATCTTTAACTCAATCAAGATATAAAATTGTAGTTGATACAGTTACTGGTGTTAATTATTTAGAGAGCCCTAGAGGAGGAATCACACCTTTGCTTGATGAAACTGGGAAAGTTTGCATCGATAAAATTAGTAAGTAAATAAAACCCCACCCCCTGAAAATCTTTTTTGGGGGTTATTCTATATTCAATTATTAATGATAATTATAGTGATGAGAGAGCAATTCTAAGCCATTTTCACAAATATTGATCGGTAGTTATGCAATGAAGAGATTTCAACGTTCGCTCTTACAGGCTTAAATAGGATATATAGATGAAAATAAAAAAATCTCTATTTAAATACGAATAATTGTTCATACCAGGCATGTGGCCAACCATCAAAAGACGAATAACTGGTTTCGCTTTGCTCAACTGGCCTTCAACGTTTTGTATAGTTTCCCTCTCTGCGTTCTCTCCAACTATGCCAAAAGTTTACAGGTGTATAAAAAAATACGGAAAACTGAATTTTACTAGTTGCCAAAGAGAACATTAGTTCGTATAATGAGTTAGTAGAAAGAAGGGATTTTGGATGAATTTGACGTTCGATTATACGAAAGAACCCAGTCGTGATGTGCTTTGTATCGACGTAAAAAGTTTTTATGCTAGCGTGGAATGCGTAGAACGTGGACTTGATCCATTGAAGACAATGCTTGTGGTCATGAGCAATTCTGAAAATTCGGGTGGCCTGGTACTCGCTGCTTCCCCTATGGCAAAAAAAGTATTAGGCATTTCCAATGTTACAAGGAAAAATGAAGTTCCGGACCACCCGAACTTCATTATTGTATCTCCACGCATGAAATTGTACATGAAGAAAAATCAAGAAATTAACAATTTATATAAACGCTTTGTTTCTGATGAAGATCATTCTGTATTCAGTGTCGATGAATCGTTTCTTGATGTGACTGCTTCGCTGACCTATTTTAAGTGTGACACCGCCTATAAACTGGCCAAGATTATTCAACGTGTGATTTATAATCATATGGGATTATATGTAACAATCGGAATTGGGGAAAATCCGTTGCTGGCCAAGTTAGCATTGGATAATGAAGCAAAGAATGCACCAGGATTTGTAGCTGAATGGCGCTATGAAGATGTGCCAAAAAAAGTTTGGCCAATCTCCCCTCTTACAGAATTTTGTGGGATAGGAAATCGCATGGCTGCTCGCTTAAAAAAGCTAGGTATTCGGTCCATTTATGACCTAGCGCACATTGAACCCTACATGTTAAAAGAGCGTTTTGGTATCATGGGGCTACAGCTGTACGCGCACTCATGGGGCATAGATCGTAGTTTTTTAGGGCAAAAAGCGGGACGACCAACAGAAAAATCATTTGGTAATAGTCAGGTCTTACCCAAAGATTATGCAAATAAAGAACAAATAAAATTGGTTTTGAAGGAATTGTCGGACCAGGTTGCTAGTCGCTTACGCATGGCATCGTGTCAGACAACCTGTGTCTCTTTGTTTGTTGGCTACTCAAAAGGTCAGACAGACAAATACGGCCAAACCGGCTGGCGTAGACAAATGAAAGTAGAACCAAGTAATAACACAAAAGTCTTGACTGAACATGTACTGCGTCTTTTTGAAGAGAATTACGCACCAGGGGTCGACGTACGAAATTTAGGAGTATCCTATGGCCGTCTTGTATGGAACAAAAATTTACAGCTGGATTTATTTTCTGTTCCGGAGGAGCAAATTCATGAAACGGATATGTATTTTCTTATTGATAAAATACGTCAGAAATTTGGGTTTAAAGCACTGATACATGCTTCTTCACTGATGGAAGGCGCCACAGCAATTTCAAGAGCAAGCCTTGTTGGTGGCCATGCAGGTGGAACTGTTGGCTTAGGTACAACCAAATGAAGCAAAATAGAAAAGAATTTTCTTCTTATTTTTCTCGCTCAATCAAACAAAATAAGCCATTATATTTATTACTTATGTCTTCAGAAACCAATCCTTTTCCTAGACCAGTTATAGGAACTTTTCGAGGATATGCGGAAGAAAACAAAATAATAATTGGTGAAGATTCCTATAGTATAGAAGAAATTGACTTCGTGTGTATGTATCGTCATTCTAGTAGAATAAAACAAGAAGAAAGAGTAAATTCAAACCCTTTTCAAGGTTTGGTCTCCCCTACTTTGTCAAAAAAAGAGCAGAAAAAGTTAGATGAGTATTTTAGCGATTGGGGGTTTCGTAATGAAGGCATA
>NZ_JAHLRI010000010.1:0-77514 GCF_018919685.1 Enterococcus sp. S183_ASV_20 | reverse complement strand
TGAATACTTCTTTCGGAATATCCAACTTCCCTAGCTATCTTGTAATTAGAGTAATGGTCCTGCACACAGAAACTATAATGCAAAATTTGTCTGCTAGTTAGGCTTAATGCCATAAGCGCAGATAAAATTGCGTCTCTTTCTGCTTCTGCATCAGCTAATTGTACCAGTGCATCTTCTGTTTTGTTTCCGTGGCTTTGGCTTTTAGGCATATCTGTAATAATTGGTGATTTTAAATCTATCAAAGAGCGACCAGCCATTCGCTCTAAACGTCTAAAATTCTTCAACACATTTCTGGCATTCGCTTTTGTTTGTCGAAAATCTACTTCTTTTAGCAATTTAATCAAGTGAAATCGCTCCTTTTGTGGTATAATAATAACGACTTTTCCACAAAGTTATCCACACATTATCCACAGCCAGAGCAATCTGGCTTTTTTGTTGGCAGCTTTCTTTACTCATGATAAAATATTTTTATTGTGACCAATGTTTGGGGCAAAGTAACCTCACATATCACAAGCTACCACTTTTCTGGTAAAATATTCTTCTTAGTCAACCAGTGGTCGGTTGGCTTTTTTGTACTTGATTTTTTATAATGGGTTTGGTATAAAAATACTATAAAAAATAAACTTAATATTATTTCTTACAGAACTACCTAGCGGAAACTAGGTAGTTTTTTATACTATCGATTGTAAAAACTAAAATACATTGGTTTCAAAACTATTTGAACCCACTTATTAAACGACTAAACCAGTGTCCAATTATTTCTGGATGTGAAATAAAATATCCGATTCCCACAATTGAGACAATCCAGCATATGCCTATAATCACACAAACAATTGTTAGAGGTGAAAATTTCTTATCTTTCATCTATTCTTCCTCCAACTTCACAGCAAACGGCCAATAGCGCTCGTCAACTGCTTTGATTTGATTTTCTGTGAGTTGTGACTCTTTTGTTTTACCAACCTTTTGTTTATCAAAAACAGCAATTCTTATTTCACCATTCAATGTTTTTCTTAATCCATAAACATTGTCGCTTGACGAACTTCTAAGATCGGGCAACTCCACATAATAAAGCGGCTCTTTCTTGACTTCGTATCCGTTAGCTAATGCATCAACGAATAAATCTCTATTCGACTTAAACCACAAAGAAAATTCATCATCTGGTATTTCTTGTGAAAAAGAATCTGCGGAACCGATAATATCAACTTTATCAGAACCCATTCCTAAACTTTCTTCAATAAAATCATCAGCAGTTTTAGGTAATATAGCTTTTTTCGGTTCATCTAGTTGTTTTGCTAAGCTAATTGCTTTTTCGACAGCATAGTTAGCACCTTTCAAATAATCAAGGCTATCTGTAGGAACTTCTAAGCATTCTAACTCTTCAATCAATTCTTGTTTATTCATCGCTATTCCTCCACTTCATCAAATCCACAGATTAACGATTCTTCCTTCCAAATTCCACAATCTTCCAGTACAACCTCTCTTTTATCTTCTTCAGGAAATTCAAGAATCAGCCCATTCACTAATACTGTTTTTACTACCAAAAATTGGTTTGTGTATTGCGGAACTCCTTTACCGATATACTTTACTTTGTCTCCTGATTGAATGCTCATACTCATTCCGATTCCTCCTAAATCAAACCGCCGTCAATCAATAATACTTCGCCTTTTTCTTCAAGATTTTCTAACTGATTGAAAGCTTCTTCTGCGCCAGTCTTGTCACCCTCTTCTGTATGACTTTTAGCAAGCATTTTGAACGCTTCGTATTTATCAATTGTTTTGATTTCCTCGAAAAACTCTTTTTCGTCCTCTACGTCGCAAACAATATCCTTGTAAAGTTTTATACATTGTTTTTCATCTTTAGCAGCGATTAATGCAAAATAAGGTTCTTTAATTTCGTAAAATTTCATTTATTTTTCCTCCTGTTCCCAAACCCACTGGCTAAATGACTGTAATACTTGAGCTAATTCATCATCATTTAAATCACCATATGCATAAGCTACTTGCTTATACTTCATTTTTCCACCAGTAGTTGATAAAAATCCCATGATTTCGATAACTTCACGTAATCCGTGTAATTTGCATGATTCTTTCAACCAATCCAGCACGATCTGCTGATTTTCGTTGAGTTCTGTAATACATATTATCGTTTTTAGCTCTCTTAACTCGTCCTCTGCTTCATAAGCCAATTTATCTGATTCCCAATAATTATGCCAAATACTTAATACTTCGTTTTTATCTACTAGTTCTTGTTTACTCATTCTGTTCCCTCCAATAGCAAATACAACGTTCTTTTATTGACAGCTGTTTGTTTTTTTCGCTAGTAATATACTGAAACAACACAACAGCACGTCTTATGACGATTCTTAATGCTTTAAAAAATTTTGGAATCATCTTCTTCACTTACTTTCTAAAATAATGACAGCTGTTCTGGTTCAGTAAATGAACTGCTTGTTTTATTTTCCAGAAGTTCCATTACTTCTTTTAGTATTTCTAATGTGTTTTGCGTTTCTTTTTCTTTTGCTCTATTCAAAGCGTAAAACGGTGTAAACCATACATCTGTTGCAGGTTCATTACTTAGCGCATTTTTTCTTTCAAATATCGCATCTATTCCTAACAAAGAACACTGTACATATGCCATTGAAAGTACATTTCCGTCGATGTCACCACACAACGCTCTCAAACTTCTTTGATAGTTATAGCCTTTTTCTCGCATAATATTAGCTAAAGCAATTAGAGTAACACCGCCACCAATGCAAGGATCATAAAAAACAACTGGCTGTCCATTTTTCAATTGTTCATCCTTTTCGTTAAAATTCATTTCTGCCATTAAACGAGCTACATTGTATGGTGTGAAGAATTGCCCTGCATCTTTATTAGCAATTTCCAAAGCCATATACAATTCGCCTAGTATATCAGTTGAGGTCTCTTCTAAAGCTTCAACTAGCAAAGCGAATAATTCATGGAACTTTTCTTGTTCTTCTTCGGTGTATTTCTCTTGAATAGACTTATACAATTTTTCTCTTTCTTCAAAATGTACTTTGTCAAAAACATTAGAAATACTGCATGCTGACATTTTAGTAAAATCGAAAAACACATCGTACATACTTCTTTTTCCGCAAAGGTCTTTCATGACTTTAACCATTTTCTTTTGGTAACTATTCATCATTTCAAAGGAGTAAAGAATTCTTTATGGTCGACCAAACCTCCACTCCTTTCGTTTACTTCTTCTTTATTTCAGCTAACTTTTTCGCAACACTTTGCCCACTTTTATTGCATAACGGACAAGAAGTTGCTTTTGAATGACCGAATCTATCTTTTTCCCAGATAATCATCTGTCCCTTGCATTTTGGACATGTCATATTTTCTACCTCAATTCTTATTACACACAGGACAAGGAATTTCTTTTGCATGACCGTATTCATCTTCTACTTTAATCAAAGTTTTTCCTTTACACTCCAAACACTTTTCTTCGTGCCAATTGTATGTGCCATTTGCAATAGCAGCGTTTTTTCGTTTTCGATTTTGCTTTTTGATCCGTTTTCCTTTTTTACCCACTATTTTTGTTCCTCCAAACTCATAATTTCAATTTCTGTTCGTGGTCGCATACTGTACAACTTTTGGCAAACCATCACAGCAATTTGACCATCGTTTTTATATAAAATACCTTCGGCAGCATCTGTCACTGCTTTAAAATAGTTGTCCAAATCGGGCTTTTTGTCGCAATATTTCCGCTCTAATTCCACTTCTAAGCGTTTCTGTTTATTGCTTAGAGCTGATTTAGGCGGATGGATGTAAAACGTCACGTGTGCGGAAATTGGCCCTTTTTCAATCAACTTTGCTCTTGATTTACGAAGATAATTTTTTACTTGATTTTTGTATTCTTTCATCGCTCGATCTTCGTAGGTTTGAACATAATTTCCACGTCTTGCGAATCTTGGACGACTTTGTGGCTTAGGTTCAATCGGTAGAATAATTCGCATCTCTTCCACCTCGAACCTTACAAATCGGCTTCTTTGACGAATACTCCGTTTACCATTTTCCCTTGGCGATTTTTGATTTCGCTATATGCTTGATTTAAGCATTCGTATAAATCCATGTTATTTTGCATAGCAAGAATAATTAACGTCACAACCACGTCCCCGATACCATCTCTTAGGTCGTTTTCGTTGTTTCTTGCCAATGCAGCCCCAACTTCTCCGACTTCCTCAATCACTTTTAGCATTTACTTTTCAGGTTCCGCTTTATCTAAACGCTTTTCTTTCGCCCATTCTTCCACTAATTTAACTAATTCATTCATCTAAAATTCCTCCCCGAAATCTAATTCACGTTTTAGCTTGCTGTGAATTGATTCTAGCTCTTTTTTGTATTCTTTGACTGTTTGTATTGTTTTACCACTAGAAAGCACATAATCGCGTTCTATTGCGACGAGAGCCTTACTTAAATTGCCATAATAACCAATCAAAGCGAGTGATTCTTTTTGTGTACCGTCTTTATCAGTCAAAATGGTTAACTCTCCGTGTTCGTTTCGTCTCGCTTTATTTACGATTACTTGCTTATCATCACTAGTAATTCGATAATCAAGTACTCTCATTTCAATCATGACTTGCCCTCCAAAAATTCTTTTATTTGCCTATCAAGTTCAGCTTGCTTTTCTGGTGATAGTTTTTCCTCTTCTTGTTTTGGTTCATTTACCCAATCTGGTAATTGCTCTTGTCTAACTGGAGGATTCGTATATCTTGCTTGCGTTGTCGTTTCAGACAAGTCGTATTCATCGTTAAAACGTTCATCACGTATCCAGCGGAACAATTCTTGTGGATGATACCAGTCGTTTAATTTGATATACTTAAGATAATCTTTGTATCCTGTTTTAAACCGTTCGAAGTCTTCATCTGACTTAATTTTCTTTAAGAATTGCTCTTTGGCTTTTTTCTTATTGGTTTTCTTCGGATATGTTTTCCAAACTTTTTCAAATAATTCAGACATGGTTGAACTTTGTTCAACGCTATATATATTCTTTGTATTATTCTTTGTATTATTAATTAATGTATTATTATCTTTGGCGTTTTCGCCTATACCCCTATAGTTATTTTCACCTATACCCTCTAGTTGTTTTCGCCTATATCCCTCGGTAATTTTAACTACACGTCTTTCTATAGATTTTGTACCTGGTTTATATTGATAACTGACATCAATGTATCCCTTTTCTTTTAATCCAGATATAAGTTTAGAAACCCTGTCTTTACTTAGACCGAAAAAATTTGAAAAATACTCATTGCTAGCGAAACATCCATCGTCATTATCAAGACTATCTATTTCAACGATTAGAAATTTTTCAGTCCAACTCAGTTCTTTATCTAGCCAAACATTTTTAGGAATCCAAATACCTTTAAACGCTCTTTCCATTTGTTACCCTCCAATGTTTAATTTCTTTATTGTCTCTTGGTTTAATTTAATTCCTTTAACATGATATTTAGCTTTAAATGCTTTTATTCCTATATCGTGTTTTTCTTTATGATGGCAATGACATAAAGATGCAAATGTATATTCTGTATGGTCAACTTTCCTTCTGCTTCTTCGTCCTAACGCTTTATCAAAATGATCAATCTCTGCGCTAGTTTTTCCACAAATGCAGCAAACACGCTTAGTAATACATTTATAAAAATAATATTCTTGGTTTCCTGGCAAAATATCATAACCTTTTTTAAAGGGAATGCTATTTTCAAAAATATAATCAAGAATTATATTTGCTAAAATTGTTGCATCGTCTACCGTGTTTTTTGATTCCTTTTTTAAGCTCATAGGATAACCTCTAAGCTCTTCAAAGTGTGAATAGAACATATCCTTCAACAAAGAGGTTTTATCCCCTGTTTCTCTGCTAATATCTCCTAACAACGCATATATAAAGTTTCGTTGTGCTGCAGTAAATTGCCTTGGATCGATAAAACGAATTTCAACTTCCCTTGGTCCGTCATATCCGTAGTACATTGTTTTAAGCCGTTCAATGTTAATTACTTCGTTTATGTCCGCAGTTATCCTTTGACCTTTTAAAGATTTAATAACTGCGGAATAAACGTTGTTTAGGTTCATTCAACCACTTCCACTTGAATGCCGTTATTAATAATAAAATTGTTTAACGCAACTAACTTTTGATGCTCTGCTGTTAGTCTTAACGTAACTGTTTTCTCTTGTTGTTTTCTGCTGGTTTTTGGTACTTCTTCTGTGATGATTTCGCCTGTTTCAGTGTCAACTGTTTTATTGTTGATTGTTTCAGTTTTCAAGGCAGCAATAGCATCGTCGTGCTCTTTTTTTGCTTTTTCTCGTTCTTCTTGTTCTTTTTTTAAAGCAAAGGCTGAATCAATTTCCTTTATCAATTCTGATGCTGTACGCCCGCTATCAATCAAACCAACCCAAGAATATGGTTCTAAACCAACCGCTTTAGTATAGTTTTCAATTATTTTTTTATCGTTCTCAATACGTTCTTTTTCATTGGCTAATGTTGTCATCACAGATGCAATTTCTTCAATAATTTTTTTAGTTGGCTCTCCTTTAGCTGTAAAAGAAGTCTTGTTAAGCCATGAATTGGAAATTTCAATTTCCTCCATTGATACATTATAGTTTTCAGACATTTCATCGATTACTGTTTGAATTTTTTCTAATCGCTTCTGACGTTCCGCTTCTTCATATGCTTGAATATTTTTATTGATTTCATCGCTAACATCTTCAATTTGGCTCATATATTTTTTTATTTTTTTCTCAAAATCTTTTAACGGCTTATTATATTGATTTTTAACCGCTTTACGTTGATCATCTAGCAACGTCGCAACTTTGTTTAAGTCTGCTCTTGCTTTTTTTGCTTCTGGAATGTTTTCATCAGTAAAAATCATTGTTGAATAGTGACTAACGGCGCTATCGACCATTTCAGCCAATTGTGTTTCATTTTGAATAGTGATTTCACTAGCTTTAAAATCAACATTAAATTGCAAATCTGTTGTTAATTCGTTTGTCATTATTTTTGCCCCCATGTAATGTTTTCTTCTGGTTGTGGCTGGAATTGTTGTATCCATTTCCTCAAAACTCCAATAGCTTTATTGAACATGCTAGCTGGCATGTTTTCATTGACATCTATATTTAATTCTTTACTTAGTTCATTGCGTACATAATCAAGTTCAGAATTTGATAATTCAGAAAGTTGTCGGATATGATCATTCAACGTAGCTAACTGTTTACCGCTAATCAAATTAACTTTCGGAGTATCGCTGTTCTTTTCAGCTGCCGTTTGGCCATCGTCGTCTTTATCTGCTGCTATTCCAAATGCTGCCGAAAGCGAATAACGTCTTGCATATGTTGTTAAACTTCCTAATCCTTGAGGATTTGTTCCGCTATCAGGAAATTCAAATGGACCATGAATGATATATTGCCCGCTTATATGAGTGATAATTGTTGTAACTTTTAACGCATTATTTTCATTGACAACATTTTGTTGAAAATCAATTCCGCTTTCGGATTCTTGCGCAGCTTTTCTAATCGCTTCTTCAATCGCTTTAAGAGTGGCATACTGGAAATTCATTGCTCCTTTTTTAGTCGAATAGGCAACTTCTGCATCAAATTTCGGTTGAGTTAACTTACTTTTTAATTTATACATACCATCAAAAAGTTTTTCTAAATTTTCACTGCAAGTATTCATTTCGTTCCTCCTCTTTCAACAATGAAAGAACTTTTTCTAATCCTTCAATTAATTCAGATTTTTTGAAATAAGCACATTCATCTAAACTTTCAAATGCAAATCTAACCTCTTCATCTTCGCTATCTTGATACACAGCAACATGATCGTTTTCAATGTCTTTTTCAAAAATTAAAGAACCATATGGCGAAGATTCATCAAGTAAATGAATTCTCCCAATTGAATCAAATTCTACTTTCATGATATAATTCCCCTATCAATATATGTTTTTGCGACTAATTGCTTGGCGGCATAGTCGCTTTTTTCATCATGCAATCCCTCTGCGCTCTTTTTGTTGCGCAATGTATAGTTGACTTTTTTGTTGTTTGTACCATAAATCAGCTAATCTTTTTGCTTGATTTAACTTTTCTTTTCTAGTCATTACAACTCACCTCGTAAAAAATCTTTTAACAATGTATCTAGTTTTTCCTCATTGTTTTGTTTAGTTGAAGATGATTCTGCACCAATAAATGATTCTTTTATTTGTTTACATTGCGGACAATCACAATCATGAGCAAGTGCTTTTTCTTTAAGTGTTTCAAATAATTCACTAAATGCAATTGCTTGTTCAGGCAAAGAACCTGCAAGTAAAACACTGGATAGGTACATTCTTTCTGGATCAACAGTTGCTAAAACAAGCGCAACTTCTCCTTTCTGGCATTCTTTTACAAGTTCCATTAATAAATTTTGAATTTTATCGTTCATTTTGGTATACTCTCCTTAGTTCATTTTGTATGTGTCCTCACTCGTCAAAAACACGAGTGAGGCTTTTTTTATTTACGCAATAATTGTTACTGAACCTTTTTCAACATACTCATTTAAAGATTGAGTTAAATATTCATGAATACGTTCCATAGCTACATGTTTCCAAATCCCACCATCTGCTTCGAACAATGCGCAATGACCATATTTATTGATTCTAAAAACAAATGGGCTATCTGGCTGTTCAACTTCTAAAAATGTTCGATAAGGTCTTAAATTTGCTGGACTAGGTACTTCTGCTTTTGTAAGCGTTGCTGCTCCTTCTTTTACTGTAGCAACTTGAGAAACTCCGTTATCAACTAAATCTCCCCCACCTTCAATTCGAATAGCGCTGGCACATTCCAGAATAGCTTTTGCATCAAGATCACGTTGAATAAGAGATTGAACATTAATAATAAATTCTTCTGAATCCATAAAGCGACTATATGGAAACACTTCTAATAACGCTTTTGCTTCAATAATTTTTTCACGCTTACGGTCTGCATCTAAAGCTGAATAAACAGCAACGTTTGTTGGGCTTTCAACATGAATTAATAATTTTGACGTAACTTCTTCATGGGAAAATTTTGATTGTAGATAACCAATTAATCCAGATAAAGAATTAACTGTGAGTGTTTCTGCTCGTTTAATTGGATCGAGTTCAACTAAATCCGCTTTTGAACGATCAAAAAATACTTTTTCCTCTTCTTTATAAATAATTTTTTGGTCATCACGTAATCTTACTGCATACGCTAAAGCTTCTTTTAAATGTTCTGACATAATATTTCACTCCTAGTTTGTTTTAAATTTTTTTATTTTATCTGTTTCTTCAATTTCTTCTACTGGTGTGCCTTTATCATCTTTCAATTCAGAATCATCTGGATCGAAATACATCTGGCCTCGTTGTCCACTTTTCAATTCATTTGCTAACGGTTTTCCTTTACCATCTTGACCAATAATAATTTTTGAAGTTAATGCTTCTCTTGGAACTAATTTAGATTTCACTTGATAATCAATCAAAATATCTTCACGATATTCGTCTGGAATAATCGTTAAATCAATTGTTATCTTTCTCTTTTTTGTAGGATCTGTATTAGGATCATTTATATTGTTAATGACTTGAGCAAGCTCATAATCAAATCGTTCTTGTAATCCTCCCTCACTAATCCCACTTAAAGGAACATTAATATTTTTTGACATTTTATTGCCTTCCTTTCTGTGATATAATTTATTTAGATTCTATTTACTTTATTTTCCCTGCTTTAGCTCTAACTAAAGTGGGGCTTTTTTTGTCTTTTTTTGAAAATGCTGATACTCCGCTTCGTCCCAGTTGAAAAACCAACGGATAAAAAGAGGTACACTTATTGTTGCCAACACTGGAACTGAAAAGTGGCTTTTCAATAACACACCTAGCACAATCATCAATAAAAATGCGCCTATCAATCGTGTTTCTCGAATTGCTTTCATGTTGTTAACCTCCTATATTTTGATATAATTCAATTGAAAGTGGGGTGCAAAAATGTTTTTTGTGATTAAACGAGCTTCTGATAAAAAATACTATTTTTTGATTAAAACTGAAGAAAATGAAATAATCGCATCAAGCAAAACTTACTACTACAAATCTTCTGTTTTAGAAATCATTGAATCCATTAAGAATGATATGAATCCAAAAGCAATCATTGTTGATACTACTTTTAACTGAGGATAAGTTAGGCTTATCCTTTTATTTACTGATCTAACTCACTTCTTTAAACATATCTCCGTTTCCATTAGCCATATCAATTCTTGCTTGTAATTCCAAGTCAGGCTTCCATTTAGGAATTAGAGTTAATGCTTCTTCATATCGAACTTTTGGAATATCTACATAAGAGGCTACATCGAATAATGCTTTCAATTGTTTATAGCAATTACTAAATGCTGATTGCTTAATACTTGAATCCTTATAAGCCGATGTTTTTTTGCCACCTAATACTTTGATAACAGTTGATGAAACTAGTCCTTGTATCTTTCGTTGTTGGCTTCTATTAATTGTTGTTTCTGTTTCTAGCTTATCTAAACGTTGATTTACAAGAGTCAATCCACGTTCATGTTTTAACGCAGCTTCTAATAACAATTCTGTGTTATTAATCGGTAAGTTTGATTGAGTTTTGAGCAGTTCCTCCATTTGGTTAAAAGCTTCAATATATTTCAGTTTAAACTTAAGAGCTTTTTGACCAGTGAATCCCATTGCTAGTAACGTGAATCCATCACGGTTCATAATGATTTGTCTATATTTTTGTTTGTTTTGTGGATGAATATAGCTATCTTCGTAAAATAGGTCTGCGTAATTTTCCGCAACCCCCTCTTTTAAATCATCAATCGCTGCTAAAACATCACGATGATTTTTATTAAACGTTTCTGCGACTTGTAAACTAGTTGTTACTGCTTGTTGGTTTTTCGTAATTACTAGATTTTCCATCTTCTTTTCCTCCTTTAAATTTCAAAAGTTTCTTTTAGAAATCTTTGTAATTCAGATCGTTCAATCCGAATATCCTGATTACTCCATTGTTGAATTTTTAAACCTTTTGAAATCCAATTATTCAATTTTTCATCGCCAATCTCTAAAATCTTTCTTACTTGCGATTTGTTAGGATATGGTGGTAATTCAATGGTTTTAGACAATAAATTCAAACGATTTTCAATTTCTTTTAATACTATGAAAGTAATGTTATTTGCTAATTCGTTTTGAACCATTTCATCAGGAATGTTTAACTGCATAAATTACACCTCCTATTTTTCATCTTCTAGTAGATATTCCATTGATACTTTGAAATATTTTGCTACTTTTTTTAGACTCTCAGATGATGGAGTCTGATTAGCAGTTTTTCCCCACTTACTTATTGCCCCATTAGACAAACCTGCATCTCTTTCAACCCTATAGATTGAAACACCTTTAGCAATTGCCAACTTTTTAATTTTTTCGTATACCATAATTTATCTCCTTCCTATAGATTTTCAACTAAAACCGTTGACAAATAATAGATAGTTAGCTATTATAAGTGCATAGCAAATAAACTAAATACTAAATAAATATTTTAGCCTATTTGACACCTATAACTGCTATCTTTTTGTACCCTCTCATAAGTACACATTCAGTATAATAGCCGTTTATCTATTTGTCAATAGCTAAATATCTATTTTTGTATTTTTTTGGAGGAATCTAAAATGAATACCAAAGATAGAATAAAGCAATTAGCAGCACAAAGAAAAATCACTATTGCTGAATTAGAACGTAAACTTCATATTGCAAATGGAACAATAGGAAAATGGGATAAACAAAATCCTTCTATAGAGCCATTAAAAAAATTAGCCGATTATTTCGGTGTAACTACTGATTACTTACTAGGTCGCACTGATACACTTGAATTCAATAAAAAAGATGAAAAAGATGTACAACTGATATTAGAAGATTTAATAAATGGACTTAGCAATGAAAATTCTTTAGCATTTCTGAAAAACGGTGGAGTTGAAATCGATGAAGAAGATGCTGAATTATTACGTGATTCTTTAGAAAGAACCGTACGTCGCTCCAAAATTCTTGCCAAAGAGAAATTCACTCCTAAAAAATACCGTAGCAACAAAGCCGAGTGAGGTGTGACATTGTGTTTAGAAATGATATTAGAAAAATGGTAAATAAATATGTGAAAAAATTCAATACAAAAAATCCTTATGAGTTAGCAAACTATTTAGGAATCCATATAGATTATGATGATCTTGGTAAGGAATTTATGGGGTATCGTTCACATATTTTACGAATTCCTATTATTATTTTAAATTGCAATAACACAGACCAAGAAAATTTTGAAACTTGTTGCCATGAACTAGGACATCATTGTTGTGGGCATGACACTAATACGCAAACCTTAACTAGACAAGGAAGAAATTTCACTATCTATGGTGTCGAATATGAGGCAAACGTTTTTATGGTTGAGTTGTTGCTGCATGGAATTAATCTAGCAGAATACCCTACACGAGAATGTTTATTAAAAAGTTGTGGTGTTCCTGAATGGGCTGAACGCTATGTTGATTGGGATTATTTGAAAGAAACAGCAGACTATAATAGCTACTATAGTTATTACTAGTACATGAATAATTTTATTATTAAATAAGGAGTTTTAGTTTTATGAAAAAAAGAAATATTATTTTCTCAATGCTACTATCTTGTTTAGTATTAGCGGCATGTGATTCCTCAAACGAATATGAGACTGACAGACAAAGCTCGTCAATTGAGAATAATCAAGAAACCTCGTCATCAGTTATTTTGGAAGAAACATATCAGACTAACTCAATATATGATAACCAAGAAAAAGAAGTATCTTCTATTACTGAAAAACAGGAACAAACTCTCATATCTTATACCCAACTTGATTGTGAAGATAGAGGATACACTCTAAAATATCGAGGAAAAGATACATGGAATGTCGCTTTAAATTATATTAATAATAAAAATAGATGGATAGTAACCTGTAATGATGTCAATTACGGCAGAATAAAAGCTATTTACGAATGGGATGGTGAGGAAAATTCTGGAGCAACCCTTATTTATTTATTAGTTTCAGGAAATGAATTAGTAAATAATTTAAATAATTAATCAAGATTAGCCTTCTGGCTTTTCTTTTAAAATACAAAAGAACGTATGTTCGAAAGGAGAATTTTATGGCAATGATAAAACAATATAAAAAAAAGAATGGTGAAAAAGCATGGTACTTCAAAACATATCTTGGTACCGATCCGCTAACTGGAAAAAAGAAGTATACAACTAAGAGAGGATTTCGCACTCAAAAAGAGGCTAAAATTGCATTAGCAAGGTTAGAAATGGAAATTCAAAAAAATGGCATTCCCTCTTCCACTAATATAACATTCCAAGAAGTAGCATTTATGTGGCTAGAAAATTATAAAAATACCGTAAAAGAAAGTAGCTACTCTCGAACAGAAATAATCTTCAGAAAACACATACTACCTTCATTTGGAAAAATTGAAATATCAAAAATTTCAACTGCTTATTGTCAGAAAATCGTGAATACATGGCATTCAAAAGGTAGTTCAAAACAATATCCCCTTTTTATAAATTATATGAATCAAGTCTTCAAATTCGCTATTAACATAGGGGTTACCAATCAAAACCCAGTGATTAATGTAATAGTTCCTAAAAATCAAGATATTATTACATCAGAAAAGAAAATTAAATTCTATACAAAAGATCAACTTCAAATATTTTTAAAAAGTATTGAACAAAGTGAAAGTACCTACATTACAATAAGAGATTATACATTATTCAGATTATTAGCTTTTAGTGGATGTAGGATAGGGGAGTTGTTAGCTCTTACTTGGGACGATTTAAACATTAAAACTGGTGAACTACAAATCAACAAAACAATTGCTAAATCTGACCATTATTATGTATCAAATACTCCAAAAACAAAAAAATCAAACAGAACACTAATATTAGATGCAAAAACAATAACTATCTTAAAAAAATGGAAATTAGAGCAAAAAAAATATCTTCTTAAACTTGGTTATACACAACCCTCACGTATTTTCACCAATGAAGAAAATGAATTTACAATAAATCAAGCTATTACAGATAGATACAATATTTATCGTAAAAAGGCTAACTTACCAAACATTGGGCTTCACGGATTTAGACACACGCATGCATCTTTATTATACTATGCTGGTGCAGATCATAAAGAAGTTCAGGAACGATTAGGACATGCAAACATAAAAACAACTTTAGATACTTATACACATCTAACAAATGATGGAAAAGAAAAAACTACCGAAAAACTATCAAAATACATCGGCTTTTAACTAGTATGGTCAAAAGTATGGTCAAATATTTTTCAAACCAACAAAAAAAGCCCAAACCTTTGATAAACAAAGGCTTGAGCTATTACACTAGTTGGCTACTGGATAAACTGATACTTGTTTTTTGTCGCGGCCTTTACGTTCGAAACGTACCACACCGTCAACTTTTGCAAATAACGTATCGTCGCCACCGATTCCAACGTTCACACCTGGATAAATTTTAGTTCCGCGTTGACGGTATAAAATTGAACCACCTGTAACTGTTTGGCCATCAGCACTTTTAGCGCCTAATCGTTTAGATTCAGAGTCACGGCCGTTTGATGTAGAACCGCCACCTTTTTTATGGGCAAATAATTGTAAATTCATAGTCAATAACATAGTCTGCACCTCCTATTTCTCAGTGATTGTTTTTATTTGAATAAATTCAGTATTTTCGTTCTCTATTGATTGTAAACCTAATAAAAGATTTTCTAATAGAATTTGGGCAATATTTTTTTGTTCCTGATTGACAGTTGTTAACATCTCGACATAAAGGTAGCCACCTTCTACATCATCAACTTCGACAATCGGTTCAAAACCTGCTAAGGCATCAATCCCATTGACTGTGCTAATTGCTAAGGCAGAAACTGCCGCGCAAACCACATCGCTGCCATAAGGACCTGCTTCAGCATGCCCGGTTAATTCGAATGAAACGATTCGGCCGGAGCCTGTTCGTTTAAAAGAACCTTTAATCATTGATAGGCCTTCTTTCCTGTCAACAAGAGAGATTAAGCGTTGATTGCTTCGATCATAACTTTTGTATACGGTTGACGGTGACCTTGTTTACGGTGAGAGTGTTTTTTAGGTTTGTATTGGAAAGTCACGACTTTCTTTTGTTTGCCGTGTTTTTCAACAGTTCCTTCAACAGTTGCGCCTGCAACAGTTGGCGCACCAACTTTTGTAGATTCGCCACCTACTAAGATAACTTCGTCAAAAACAACTTTCTCGCCAGCCTCAACGTTTAATTTTTCAACGTAGATTGCTTGACCTACTTCAACTTTCACTTGTTTACCACCAGTTTTGATAATTGCGTACATGCTATACAGCACCTCCTTCTTCTAGACTTAGACTCGCCATCCCAAGTGATGATTGCTCATGCTTAAAAACTTGTTCTGTGCGGTTGTAGCTGTGGAGACCACAATTACAACACTAACTATAATAACAGAACCAGAAAACCTCGTCAATATAAACTCTATATTTTCTTCACTTTCTCTCTCCAAAAAAACTTCTTCTGTTATTTAAATTTCCGATTGACTTTCTAACACTACTTCCATTATAATTAGCTTTGTTGTGTTACAACTATTGTCATAGTAGCTCAGCAGGATAGAGCATCCGCCTTCTAAGCGGACGGTCGGGGGTTCGAATCCCTCCTGTGACGTAACGATAACAAAAGCGCCTCTTAGAAACCAAGGTTTCTAAGAGGCGCTTTTGTTATCCCAAGTTCATCCTAACCTAGTTTAACTTTCTACCAACTTGAAGTACCTCCACCTCCGCCAAAACTCCCACCTCCGAAACTGTCACCGGAGCCATCATCAGAAGAACCCTCGTTGCTTGTAACCCACCAATCATGACGATTCGCATACATACTGGTCTTTTTTAGTTGCCTGTCAGAACGTGAACTTGCTAGAAATTTAGCAATAGACACATTTCCATAAGCAAAACGCATATCATAGTATTCAGGATACGTTCAAATCTCTATCTTTTTAACTAATTTCTGCTAACACACATAAAAAGAACGTAACGCTTAGTTGATAAGCGTTACGTTCTTTTCAGATAATTAGTTAAACAAACACAAGAATATTGATTTTTACAGCTCGTTTTCTAAAATCTCAATCCGCTCATCAAAACTCAACTCTTGATAGATTTGGTGGAGCATCCACATGTACCCATACGGATCAATAAACAATGAATTTTTGAGCGCTCCTTCCATCATTTCAGTAATAGGCTGTACTTCTTGACAACCGTTTTCCATTGCCAGTTGATGTGTCTCTTCAATATTTTCTACTGTTATATTAAACCAGATAGTATTGGGATGTTCTTGGGTTGGTGATTTTAAACCATATTCTTCATTGGCATCTAACATGTGAAACCTCGTGCCATAAAGTTGAAAAACCGCTTCATTCATTCCGACAGGATACTCAGTTGCTTCTACTACCTCTATTTCAAACACCTTTTTATATAAGGCAAGCGCCTTAAGGCTATCACTAACAATAAAATCGATTTCTGTCCCTTTAATCATTTGTTTTTCCTCCTTCAAAGCTACTAACTGTTGATTAATTTTTTTAATCTTTTGCTCCTCCATTTGAATTAAATGTCGCGATTGATCTCGTTTTCTTAACAAAATAGTTTCCAAAAAAGAAGCATCCTTAAGTTTTCTCAAAGTTTCTGCCATCTCTTCAACTTTAAACCCTGAATCTCTTAACAGTAAAATTTGTTTCAATAAAGGAATTTGATGTGCGCTATAATAGCGATATCCTGTTTTTTTATCAATTTCATTTGGAACAAAAATTCCTGCTTTTTCATAATGACGCAGCATCCGTGGGGAAATATCCATTAACTTGGCAAATTGCCCAATTTGATACATAGAGTCTCCTTTTCATTCAATTGATATTCTTATCATAAACCTTAACACCATGTGAAAGTCAATGAAAAAGTTTCTATTCATACATTTCTATTTTATTTGGATATTCCCGTGATCTTTCTCTTGTTATTTTCTAAAAATCTCCTTTACATTTACCAAAACAGTTGATACGATTAGTATACCTTCTTAAAATTAGAGTTTTATAATCTTTAATTCACTAAAAAGCAATCGAAATGAAATCATCTAACCATTAACTTTATTCAGGTCATCAATCTCTTATTTTTAAAAAATAAAATACTCGACAGTTCATTCATTTTTTTTCATATGCGTTGTTATGGAATCTAGTTTCTGTGTTAAACTCTGATGGTTATAAAGTTTTAATCACGTTATTCAGTGTAGATGAATTAGAAAATAAAAGAAAAAATCACTTGATTGTAAAGCTAATACAAGCAATTAGTTTGTTATTGGTCATTGAAACAGTCATTAGTTGGTTTGTGTGAGGTGACTAAGTTGTTAGAACTAAATGATTACATATTGAAAATAAATAATAAATTACTTTTAGAACATACAAAAGTTTCATTTAGAAAAGGGGTGATTAATCATATCTTAGGGAAAAACGGAGTAGGTAAATCACAATTTGCTAAGGATTTATTGTTAAACCGAAGTGGTTTAATCCCTTCTGAAATAAGTAAAAATGTTACGATTATTTCAAGCTTTTCTAATGTCCCTAACGATTTAAAAGTCTGCGAATTATTTATTCTTCTAGAGAAAAGATTTGGTTTAGATTCAGTCGCACACTTGGCTCATTCTTTGCACGCTACAAATATTTCTAAAACTTCCTTAATTGGACAATTAAGTGATGGACAAAAACAAAAACTAAAATTACTTTCTTTTTTTCTGGAAGATAAATCAATTATTGTATTAGATGAAATTACCAACGCCTTAGATAAACAAACAATTAATGAAATCTATCTATTTCTACTTGCATATATAAAAAATCATCCTAAAAAAATTATTCTAAACATCACACACAATTTATCAGATTTAAAAAATTTAAAAGGCAACTATTACTTAATTGAAGATTTCAAAATGATTCGTTTTACTAATCAAACTGAAGTTATTCAGAAGTATATTGAGGGGTGAAATTTTGGAATTAAAAAAAACGATTTCCAACAAAATAATGATTATTTTAATTGCAATTATCGTTGCAATCTTTGCAATGGGATGGATTCTACCTATTGGCATCGATAAAGTAACTAGGTTAAGTTACCGAGAATACTTATTTAGTACATATACTGTATTTACACAATTTGGCTTTCTAATGTTTTCGTTTCTAGTCTCTTTCTTTATTAATAAAGAGTACTCAGGAAAAACAATTTTATTTTATCGTATGATGAATACCAATAGCCTTACTTTTTATATAAAAAAAGTTTTGACACTTACGGTAGAGACCCTAGGCAGTATTCTAGTTCTGTTATTTATCGTTTCCTTTATTTTTATGGATTTTTCTGTAATTCTGCAAATGTTTTTTTTATTATCGATGATTTCAATTCAGTATATTTTAATTGTTGCGTTGATCAGTTTTTTATCTGCTAACGTTCTTTTATCTATCGGTTTTAGCATACTCTATTGGATTACAACAGTACTTTTTGTTGCAGTTGGTGGATTTTTACGTTTTTTTGCAATATTTGATGCTTCAAACGAATTATATCTAAACGTCCAGAATTTTTTAGAAGGCTCAGAAAACTCAATTAGTTTTGACCACAATTTATTGATTATCTTGTATATTATAGTTCTAACAATCATCGCGCTGGCTATTGCAAGGGTAAATAATAAACGTTGGCTAAGACTAGGAATATAAACGACACCCACTTCGCAGATAGGATTCATCTACTTATTCGAGACAATAGATTAAATCAAATAAAATACAACTAGTTGAAACTAAAAAAGCATCAATTTTGATACGCCCCAAACTGATATTTTTCTAAACTTTGGGGCGTGTAATCAAAATACAAGCTTCTTAGTGTGGCACTGGATATTTCACCGCATTTTTCTTCAACTTTTCTTCGATAATTTCGTCCAAATCAAACCCTAAATTATCAGCCATCATGTAGGAGTAAATGAGAACATCAGCCAATTCTTCTTTGATTCGTTCTTCTTGTTTGATGCCTTCTTCTGCTGTTTTCCATTGAAAAAGTTCTAACAATTCTGCTGCTTCTAAACAAATTGAGAGCGCCAAATCTTTTTCATTATGGTGGGGGCGCCAATTTCTTTCATCTCGAAATTGATTAATTTTTGCCATTGTATCCATCTGTTCTCCTGCTTTCTTATTCATTTGATGGCAACTGAAACCCATCGAACGTTTCACCATCATAGTATTTTAATAACTGCTCTGTAGACAATAACGAGGAAGTTATTTCTTCCTCTTCAACAACTGCTTGATTCTCTTCTCTATATAACAAATAAGCCTGTAAAAGCTGTTGGTAGAGTTTTTTTCGTGAAGAGGCTTCCGCTGAAAGAAACGTTAATTCTTTTAAGTGTCCGCGATAGACAGGCAAATCATCAACAAATTCGATTGGTAATTCTACTACAGTTAACTGGAATTCTTCAAAGACTTCTTCATACATCTGCCATTCCCTCTTTCTGTCGATATTGTTTTGGGGTCATGCCCATTTCTTCTTTAAAACGTTTATAAAAAAAGGCTTTGTCTTGATAGCCGATTCGTTCAACAATTGTTTGAATCGATAAATCTGTTTGCTTCAAGTAGTTTTTCGCCAATTGGATTCGGTAGGCTAAGACAATTTCCGTAAACGTTTTGTTTGTTTTTTCTTTTAAAAAATTCGATAAGTAATTCGGATGAAAATGAAATTTAGCGGCGACTTCTGCTAAAGTGACATGCGCAATCTGTTGCTCAATATACGCTAAAATCACCTCAACACGTTGATGATTCGACAAATAATTATCTTGCATCTTTAAAGCTTCTCTAGGCAGTTGACCTAGTTCCACCACTAGCAAAACAAAGGCCGCTTTGGTCACTTTATTATTAAAATAGGCCATTTTCACAATTTGTTTCAGTAATAATAGCGAATAGACGTGAACATCCGAATTTGGCTGGCTGGCAAAAACGAAATATCGAGGAATGTTTTCAAATTCACTGCTAGCAATTTCTGTAAAAAAACGATACATGACTGGTTCTTCCGCCAGCTGATTTAAGAGCGTATCAAGAAAATAGTGCTTTTTAAAATAAAATATAATCATAGACATTCCTTGCCCCTGATAGCTAACCGAGGTGGCCTCATTGACAATCATGACTTGGCCAGCCGAAAACGAACACCTTTGTTGATCCAAATAAGCATAGCCGTCTTGCTCTAAACAATAGAGCATCCGAATAAATCCTTTCGGAACGTCAATGGTTTCCGAAGATGCCAGCATAAAGCCCGCAATTTCTCGATGTGGATTTTCCTTAAATTGCGCTACTTCATTCTCAAGAGCATTGGTAGTGGTTAAATAACAATCTAAGGTCTCTAAAAACTGATAAAATGCTGCATATTGCTCTTCTTTGCTTGCCAATTAATCACCTCATAATCCAACACTTTTTACTTTACTCCCTCTATTTTTTTCTTTGGCGTTTCCTTCTATACTAGATACATGGTAACACGAAAAAAGAGATTCAACAGTTTTTAGGAGGAATTTTTTATGAAGATTAGTTTTATCGGTGCTGGAAATATGGCATCCGCTATTGCCAAAGGTGCGCTAAAAAAGCAATTTATTGCCGCAGAAAACCTTTATTTTTATGATATTCAAGTCGAAAAAACCGCCGCTTTTGCACAAGAAATTGGTGCACACGCGGTTGCTTTGCCTCAAGAAGCTATTACAGTAGCTGACTTAGTTATTTTAGCAGTGAAACCGCAATTCGTTCAAGCGGCTTTACTTGAAGCAAAAGAAGCAATTTTAGACAAGCAACCGTTAATTGTTTCCATTGCAGCAGGTACGACTATTGCAGAATTGTATCAACTGTTTGAGACTACCCAACCGCTTCGTCTTGTTCGTGTGATGCCCAATATGAATGCATTGATTGGCGCGGGTGCAGCAGCTGTCTGTGGTAACGCTTTTGCATCCCCTGAAGACATCCAGACTGTTTTATCGTTGTTTCGAGCAGTTGGCCAAGCCTGGGAATTAGAGGAACAGTATTTTTCGATTTTTACTGCTATTGCAGGTAGCACTCCTGCGTATGCTTTCTTATTTATTGATTCGATTGCCCGAGCAGCCGTTAAAAATGGTATGAACAAAGAGTTGGCCTTAGAAATTGCCACACAAGCTGTACTAGGCAGCGCTCAAACTTTGGCAAATAGCACAGAGAATCCTTGGACTTTAATCGACCAAGTCAGTTCTCCTGGTGGAACCACGGTTGCTGGGATTGTCGAATTAGAAAACAATGCGTTTATTTCAACAGTCATCAAAGGGATTGAGGCCACCATCCTTCGGGATCAAGAATTAGCCAAACAAGACTGATAAGAATAATTACATGAGCGAATAAATAAGAAAAAGCGCTGAAAATTCAGCGCTTTTTCTTATTTTAGTTGAATGAGTAAGCCAAAATGATCACTGACTATCGGTGTTTTCCTACCATCAAAAATTACTTCATATTTTCGTACGTGCCACTGTTTTGGAACAAATGCGTAGTCAATCCGCAAGGCTGCTTCATTTTCTTCCCAGCCATCTATTTTTTTCTCTACTGTCGCTTCACCGCTTGTCTCTTCCGCTACAACAAATGCATCTTGAATCGGCAAGTAACTATTTTCCACTAATTGATAGCCAGTTGAACCAGCTGGGTTGTTTAAATCGCCTAAAATGACTAACGGTTGTTGCCCCGTCGCTAAGTATTTCTCTAATTGTAGCCATTCATAGGCAAAACCTGTACAGGGTGTTTCCCACCAAGAAAAGTGACCAGAGACAACAGTAAGCGTACCTTTTGAACTCTCTGTCTCCGCTACTAAGATTTTTCTTGTTCGATAATTCGTTGGTTCTTGGCTTTCTGAAATAAGGAGAGCTTCACTAGTCAACGGACATTTCGAAAGTAGTGCGTTCCCTTCTTCATAAATAGCATAACCAATGTGGCTCATTTCCCAACTCCAATAATAGTTTTGGCCTTTTTCAGCTAGATATTGAACGATTAGATATGCAAAATTATCTTCATGGATTGGCGTTTGGGTCGCTATGGGACAAAAAGTAGTTAACTGTTCTAACGGCACTTTCTTGGAAGCGACTTTCTGATTCACTTCTTGTAAGGCAATTATTTCACTTTCAGAAGATAAAATCACCTTGGCAATCTCCTCTAATTTTTTTAATGGTTCTTCTTCTAACCAGCTATGAGTATTGATTGTTAAAAGATTCATCTTTTCCCCTTCTCTTACATGTGATTAGGTCTGTGAGTGGGACAAAAATCACTTTGGATTTTTGCTTCACGCGCAAAACCTGATAAACGGCGGGAACAGAACCAACTCCTTCGGAAATAAACCGAAATTATCCAAAAATTAAAAAGCAATTTCCGGAAATTCCTTCTTATTTCTCGGAGTTAAACGGTTCTGTCCCGACCTCATACCTAATCATTTAAATTTCAATCTGTCCAATCACAGTCCCCGCAGTGGTGGTTCCTAGTTGATTAATAACTACTTGTTCCACTTTGTCGCTGTTTGTAAAGGCGACAATAATCGTTGTTTCTTTGCCAGCTTGTTCAATCACATCCAAATTCATTTTAGCTAGTTTCGTCCCAGCTTTCAATGATTGTCCTTCTTTAACAAAAGATTCAAAAGCAGGTGTTGCCATTTCAACTGTATCAATTCCCATATGGACAAGTACTTCAATACCTTCTTCTGTTTGTAGCCCAATCGCATGTTTGCTTGGGAAAACACTTAGGACTTTCCCCGAAATTGGTGCCACCACCTCTCCTTCTAGAGGCTTAACTGCAAATCCATCCCCCATCATTTTTTGTGAAAAGACAGGATCATTGACTTGCGCCATTGGAATAACTTCCCCTGTCGCCACAGCCACGAAATCTTTTTTCTTGCCTAAGAAATACGTTGTTGGCACTCCTGCTGTACTTTCTGCTATAACTGGTTCTGGAATGTCAACGCCGGAAGCTAATAAATCTTCAATATCGGATTTTAAAACATCGGCTTTTGGTCCATAAACGGCTTGAACGCCATTATCTTTCACAATCAAGCCCATTGCACCTGCCCGTTTCCACGCCTCTTCCGAACCGACTTTTTCTCGATCCTTTACACTGACACGTAAGCGTGTCATACACGCATCAACTTCTTTGATATTTTGTTTACCACCAAGTAAGTAGACAATTTGCGCGATTTGCTGATCGACGACACCTGAACCAGCCGCGCCAGATGCGATTTCTTCGCCGTTATCATTGTCATAGTTTCCATTTCTTCCAGGTGTTGCGTAATTAAATTTTTTAATTAAGAAATTCGCTAAGAAATAAGTGACAACACCAAAAATGATGACCATTAAAACAAAATTGATTAAATCACCACCTAAACCAGCTTTTATTGCTAGCGGTGTTCTTGTTAACAATTCAATATTTCCAAACGAATGCACACGCAATGGTAAAATATCAGCCATTGCAAAAGCAGCACCTTGGATCACGGCATAAATCACATAAAGCGGCACTGCAGCAAACATAAACATGAATTCTAGCGGCTCTGTCACACCAGTTAAGAAAACAGCTAAAGCAGCAGAAAAATACATTGATTTATATTTAGCTTTTTTATCTGCATCGACATTACGATACATCGCCAAAGCCATCCCCATTAAAATCCCTGAAGAACCAATCATTTGGCCTACTTTGAATCGAGCTGGTGTCCAATTTTCTAAGACAAACTGATACTTGCTCATATCACCAGCGCCTTTAAGATTCACTAAGTCTGTTGCCCAAGCCAACCATAAAGGATCTTGACCAAAGACTTGGGTTCCAGCTTGTGCGCCAGATAAAATTTCATACGTTCCACCTAATTGTGTATAGTTGATTGGAATCGTCAACATATGATGTAACCCAAAAGGTAATAACAAACGTTCCAACGTTCCATATAAGAATGGCGCTAAAATAGGTGCACTGTCTTGAGATTGCGCAATCCATAACCCAAAATTATTAATTCCCGCTTGAATATTTGGCCAAATAAGTGCTAATGCAATTGAGACAATTGTTGACCACAAAATAACGACAAATGGGACAAACCGTTTACCATTAAAAAATGATAGCGCATCTGGTAATTTCCGATAATTGTAATACTTGTTGTAAGCCATCGCACCGACAAAACCAGCAATAATCCCTACAAAAACACCCATATTTAATGCCGGAGCTTCTAAGACACTTGTAAAGAATCCCTTCACCATAATCTTGGTGCCAAATAAGGTATGCGTGAAAGCTTGTTCATCTGCCAACATTTCATTTGTTACACCAAAAATGGCTCCAGTAATACGGTTGATTAAAACAAAAGAAATCCCCGCTGCAAATGCGCCACCTGCACGATCTTTGGCCCAACTGCCACCTATTGCTAACGCAAATAGTAAATGTAAGTTGCCAATAATTGCCCAACCGATACTCTCCAGAACTCCGCCTGTTGTTACTAACAAGCCTAAATTAGGATCGATTAAAGGAAGCGATTTCCCAATACTAATCATTAAACCCGCTGCGGGCATTACTGCCACAACGACCATTAAAGCTTTCCCGAATTTTTGCCAAAACTCAAAACTAAACATTTTTTTCATTCTTGCCACTCCTTACGCAATCGGTTTCGTTATGTTGCCATTATATACTCCTGTTTCCTTTTTGTAAATGCTTTAATTTCAAAAATATTGTGGAAAACAACTCCCTACTACTTATTCCTTTTTTATTTTGTCTTTTAATAAAGCAAATAAAGCTCCTTCTATCCTACCTTTGTTTCAGCTTTTATTCATAAGATTACACTTTTTAAGCATTGACTATTGACTAATGCAATCGGTTGCGTTTATGATAGACCTATCAATAAAATCACTGAGGGGGATTCTCATGAAACAAATCAAACGTTTATTCCAAATTGATCCTTGGAAAATCCGTACTACACACTTAGATAAAGAAAATTTACGTTTACAAGAATCATTAACAAGCATTGGCAATGGCTATATGGGGATGCGGGGAAATTTTGAAGAATACTATTCTGGCGACCATCATCAAGGAACCTATTTAGCAGGTGTTTGGTATCCAGACAAAACACGTGTTGGTTGGTGGAAAAATGGTTATCCTGAATATTTTGGCAAAGTGATTAACGCAATTAATTTCATCGCAATGGACTTACAAATTGATGGACAAACAATTGATTTAGCCACTACACCTTACGAAGATTTTTCTTTAGAATTAGACATGCAAAATGGGGTCCTTTCTCGGCAATTCACCATCCAAACACCGAAGAACAAAGTGCGCTTCTCTTTTGAACGTTTTTTAAGCTTAGAAAAAAAAGAAGCAGCTTACATCCACTTAACAATTGAAATGTTGGAAGGTACAGGCACAATCACTCTTCACTCAAAATTGGATGGCGATGTTCAAAATGAAGACAGCAATTATGAAGAACATTTTTGGGAAGAAATGGCTATTGAAACACAAGAAACACTTGGCTTTGTTACGACTAAGACCATTCCTAACAACTTTGAAATAGAGCGTTTCACAGTGACTGCAGGCATGCGCCATTTCATCGATGGAGCCTCTGTTGTGCCTACATATACACAACAGCCCTTGGCCTTAACCGCAGAATTGACAGTGTCTTTAAACGAAGGCGAAACGACCGCCATCACAAAAGAAGTGCTTGTCGTTACCAGTCGTGATGTGCCAGAAACGCAACAAATCACACGAGTAAACGAATTATTTGCAGAAATGACTACCTTGTACCCTGAAGCAAAAGCTGGGCAAGCTGCCGCTTGGGCAAAACGTTGGCAATTAGCTGATGTTGTTATTGAAGGAGATGACGAAGCCCAACAAGGCATCCGTTTTAATCTGTTCCAACTTTTCTCAACCTACTATGGTGAAGACGATCGTTTAAATATCGGACCAAAAGGCTTTACTGGCGAAAAATATGGCGGTGCCACATACTGGGATACCGAAGCATATGCTGTCCCACTTTACTTGGCGTTGGCTAAGCCCGAAGTTACTAAAAATCTACTGAAATATCGCCACAATCAATTGCCTCAAGCCATTCATAATGCCCAACAACAAGGGTTAAAGGGTGCGCTTTACCCAATGGTTACTTTTACTGGTGTCGAATGTCATAATGAGTGGGAAATCACTTTTGAAGAGATTCACAGAAATGGTGCGATTGCTTATGCGATTTATAATTATGTCAACTATACAGGAGACGAAGACTATCTCAAAGATGCTGGTCTAGAAGTGCTTGTGGCAATTGCTCGTTTTTGGGCGGATCGGGTCCACTTCTCCCAACGTCATAACCAATATATGATTCATGGCGTAACGGGGCCAAATGAATATGAAAATAATATCAACAATAACTGGTATACCAATACAATCGCTGCGTGGGTTCTACGTTACACCCGTGAGTCTTATTTAAAATTCCAAGAAGAAACAACGCTCAAAATTGCAGACGACGAATTAGCTAAATGGGCAGACATTGTAGAAAATATGTACTTCCCAGTGGATAACGAATTAGGCATTTTTGTACAACATGACACTTTCTTAGATAAAGATTTAATGCCTGTTTCTGATTTACCACTTAGTGAGCTGCCTTTAAATCAACATTGGTCATGGGATAAAATTTTACGGTCTTGTTTCATTAAACAAGCCGATGTTCTTCAAGGAATTTATTTCTTCAATGATGCCTTTTCTTTAGAAGAAAAACGCCGGAACTTTAACTTTTACGAACCAATGACTGTCCATGAATCTTCTCTTTCACCAAGCATTCATGCTGTGTTAGCTGCTGAATTAGGCATGGAAGAAAAAGCAGTGGAAATGTATCAACGAACAGCGCGCCTTGACTTAGATAATTACAATAATGATACAGAAGATGGCTTACACATTACCTCAATGACTGGTAGTTGGCTAGCGATTGTGCAAGGTTTTGCCCAAATGAAAACGGACCATCAACAACTAAAATTTGCACCCTTTTTACCAGCGACATGGACAGCCTACTCATTCCACATTAATTATCGGAATCGTTTACTATTTGTTGAAGTTGCAGCAGACCAAGTGGCCTTCACTTTACTCGACGGCCCTGCAATTCCATTAACTGTTTACGATCAAAAATACACATTAAAAGATCGATTAGTTTTACCGATCAGAAAGGAAGAAGTTCATGTTTAAAGGCGTTTTGTTTGATTTAGATGGCGTTATTACTGATACAGCAGAATTTCATTACCACGCTTGGAAAAAATTAGGGAACGAAATTGGAATTTCCATTGACCGTGTTTTCAACGAACAATTGAAAGGTGTAAGCCGTGAAGATTCTCTGCAGTTACTGTTAAAATACGGAAAAAAAGAAGGCACGTTTTCTTCTGAAGAATTTGCCCAGTTAGCGCAACGGAAAAACGATTATTACTTGGAAATGATCCAAGCAATTACGCCTGAAGATGTCTATCCAGGAATTCTTTCTTTATTAACGGAATTACGTGAAGCCAATATTAAAATCGCCTTGGCTTCTGCAAGTAAAAATGGGCCTTTTCTTTTAGAAAAAATGCAATTGACACCCCTTTTTGATGCCATTGCTAATCCAGCAGACGTCCAGGCAGGTAAACCCGCTCCAGATATTTTCATTTTAGCTGCGAAAGAAATTGATTTGACACCAGCAGAATGTCTTGGCATTGAAGATGCCAAAGCTGGGATTCAAGCGATTCTTGCTAGCGGAGCGCAACCTGTTGGCGTTGGCCGCAAAGAAGAGTTAGGCGAAGGGTTGCCCATCGTGCCAGAGACGAGCGCTTTAACGTTTGATTACTTAAAAAAAGTGTGGCTTGATCATGAAGGATAATCGTATCACCGTAACCGATATTCCAAACACAAACTTAAAAAAAATTACTTTGAAGAACGACTTTTTAGAAGTCGTTCTTCTCAATTATGGCGCGCGCCTCCATCAACTTTTGATGCCAAATAAAAATAATCATTGGGAAAATATCCTTTTATCGTATGATTCGTATCAAGATGTATTAAAGGATCAAAGCTTTTTTGGCGCCACTGTTGGACCAGTTGCTGGACGCATTCGTAATGGCCATTGGCAAAATGGAATATTAGAACAAAATAGCGACGGTCATCATATCCATGGTGGCTCAAAGGGATGGTCTTTTCAATATTGGACAGTCGAACCCTTTGAAAAAAAGGATATCATTGGCGTTACCTTTCATTTAACCGACACCACTTCTGGCTATCCTGGACCAATTGAGGCCACCATCACCTACCAGCTAGAGGATAATCATTTACGAATGATCAGTACTGGACGAAGTAAACAGGAAACATTTTTTAATCCTACGAACCACGCCTACTTTAATTTATCTGGCGATGGAAAGTTAGACATTCTGTCACATTTGCTATCTTTGAACTGTCAAGGTATGTTAGAATTAGACGATAATAAGCTGCCTACTGGACAGATTTTACCAGCTTCTGAACTATCCATACGTTTTAATGAACTGACACCTATCGAAACAATCCTCCAACGCTATCCAACCGGGTTAGATGATGTTTTCTCCTTAGTTGGCTCTGACTTAAGACAGCCACAATTATGCTTACAAGAACCTACTTCTGGAAGAAAAATGACGATAGCAACAACGAACCAAAGTATGGTATTATTTTCTACGACTGGTTTTGAGGCTCCATTTTCTATTAATGGACAAGCGATGCATTCAAACTATGGCTTAGCAATTGAACCACAAGAGTATCCAGACATTGTTCATCATCCTCAGTGGGGCTCTATTTTATTACCAGCTAATAAAAAGCAAACCTACCAAACGGTTTATCAATTTAACCTTCTATAATCACTAAGAAAGGCGTGGCAAAAATGGCAATTACAGTAAAAGATGTCGCTAAGAAAGCGGGGGTTGCAACCTCAACCGTTTCGCGTGTCATTAACGATCATCCAAGTATTTCTGAATCGACAAAAAAGAAAGTGCGAAAAGTCATGGATGACTTAGGCTATGTGCCAAATATGACGGCACGGAATTTGGGTAAACGAATTTCAAGTGCCATTGGCGTAATTTTACCTCCTTTAGATTCGAAAGAACGGTTAGGGAATCCATTTTATTTAGAAATTATGGAAGCCATCAACGAGGAAGCCCGTCTTTATGATATGACTACTGCTATTGCAACTGCCAAAAGTTTTGATGTACTATTGGAAAACGTTAAAAGAATGCATCTTCAAAAACAAGTGGACGGTTTTATTCTTGTGTATTCAGATAGTAAGGACCCCGTCATTGATTACTTATATGAAAACAACATTCCCTTTACTTTAATCGGTCAACCTTACCAACATGAAACGGAAATAGTTTACGTGGATAATGATAATCAATTATTAGGGAAACAAGCGACGGAATTTTTAATTGAAAACGGCCATAAAAATATTTTATTTGTGACCAATACAACGCATGAAAGTTTGTACTTTGAACGTTACTTTGGTTATCAAAAAGCAATGATGATGCAAGGATTAACTGTTTTACCAAGCGTTGCGTTAGAAAAACCTGAAGATTACATGGCTTTCGATGACATTCTTCATCAAAATAATGCCACGGCGTTGGTGGTGATTGATGATATTTTTGCTTTGCGGACGATGCAACTTGCGCAAATCTATGGTTATCAAGTTCCTGAAACATTATCCATTATCAGTTTCAACAACTCTATCTTTTCAACATTGACACATCCTTATCTAACAAGCATTGACATCGACACGTCAGAATTAGGGCGAATGGCGATGAAAAAATTATATGAATTAATCCACGAAGAATTGACGAATGGTGTCCGTCTCGTTATTCCTCACAAATTAATTAAGCGTGAAACAGTTATTCCTATTCATTAAAAAAGAAGCGTAAGCAGTTTAACACTGCTTACGCTTCTTTCTATGTGTACGCTCTTATTCGTATGTATTACTTTTATAAAATAACTTTTTGCGAAATTTTTTTCCAAAACGTTTCTTCTTTTGCATCAAATTGAGCTGGTTCCCCGTCAGACAATTTTTCATTTAATAATGATAATTTTTCTTGATGTTTTACATATTCGTCTTTTTTTATTAGCTCTAAACGATACGCACGATCCAAGATCGACTCTCGATAGTTAACATTCATTTTCGTTGCCTTCGCCATTTCTTACATTCCTTCCCAAAATAAATTTTCATTTTTTCGTTAAATTCTTCTATAATTATAACAAAAATATCAGAAAAATAAATATGAAACAAACGATAATTGCGAAAATTTTGTTTTTTCATGCAATTATCGTTCGATTATTTAAGAAATTAAAATTATTAACCAATAATTAATCAATCAGCAAACGCATTAAATGAACATCTAAAAATTCACCTTGGTCTGTTTTGGAGCCCCGAGGCATAATTGCTTCTGTTTCAAACCCTATTTTTTTATAGACGTGAATCGCTCGTTGATTGCGATCCTGTACTGTTAATTCCAAACGACGAATAACATGACTTTCACGCGCCCAGCGAATAAGTTCTTCCATTAGGATACTGCCTAGTCCATAGCCCCAGTATTCTTTTAAAATACTAATGCCAATTTCACCAATATGCTCCATCCGCTTTTTAGAAGAAGCAGACACAGAAGCGGTGCCAATGATCGCTTCTCCCGCTAATGCCACCAATAAAACATTATTTGGCGATTCATAGAGTGTTGCTAGATTTTCAGCCAATTCTGTTGTCGACATGGCCATTCCTCGCTCATCCATTATCAAATAGGGCGTTTCACTCCCAATTTTTGACATCACAGATAGTAATTGATCCGCATCAGTAGGCACTGCTTCTCGAATAGAAAATGTTTGTTCAGTCATATTCGCGAGCCTCCCACGTTTTCAGAATCTCTGCTATTCTTTCTTCTGCCAACGGACCAGTTCCGCGGAATTCAAGAACTCTCTTGTCAGCTTCTTGAGAATCTTTATTTAAAATAATTTCTAAATAATCTTCTGGCAATTCTTCTTCAATCAAGCTGCCCCATTCTACAACGGATAGCCCATCTCCTTCAAAATACTCATCTAACCCTAATTCATCCGCACCCTCTTCAACACGGTAAACATCCATATGGTATAACGGAAGTCGTCCTTGTGGATATTCGCGGATAATCGTATAGGTGGGACTTTTAATCATTTGGGAAATGCCTAATCCTAAAGCAATCCCTTTCGTCATTGTCGTCTTACCGGCCCCTAAATCACCAGTCAGGACAATTACATCACCAGCTTGTGCCTTTTGTCCAATGATTTTAGCAATTGCTTCTGTTTCCAATGGATTGTTCAGGACAATGTTCATTTTTTTGCCTCCCATCTGCAAGAATCTATGTATGAAAGTATACCGAAAATTCAATAAGTTGACTAGTGGCAGCTTCAAAAAAATAAAGTTGAGGCCCAAGTGTCCTGGGAACCTCAACTTCTACTTTGCTTATTTATCATGCTTCGACATAGTTAATTAGTCGTTCATTAATGTTTGAGCAGCTGTAATGATTGATAATTTATAAACATCTTCTTCGTTTGCACCACGTGATAAATCAGAAACTGGTTTGTTCAATCCTTGTAAGATTGGGCCAATTGCTTCAAAGTTACCTAAACGTTGAGCAATTTTGTAGCCAATGTTTCCTGATTGTAAATCTGGGAATACAAAGACTGTTGCTTCTCCAGCAACTTTTGAGTTGGGCGCTTTTAATTGTGCGACAGAAGATACATAAGAAGCATCAAATTGTAATTCACCATCAATCGCATATTCAGGTGCTAATTCTTGCGCAATTTTTGTAGCTTCAGCAACTTTTGTTACTTCTGGTGCTTTTGCAGAACCTTTTGTTGAAAAACTTAACAATGAAACTTTAGGTTCAATGTCAAATAATTCAGCTGTTTTAGCACTATCAACAGCAATTTCAGCTAATTCTTGTGCAGTTGGGTTCACGTTAATCGCGCAGTCTGAGAATAAATATCTTTCTTGGTCACGACCACGAATCATTAAGAAAGCACCACTTGTACGGCTCACGCCTGGTTTTGTTTTAATGATTTGTAACGCAGGACGAACTGTATCACCTGTTGAGTGGATAGCACCACTAACCATACCATCAGCAATACCCATGTAAGTTAACATAGTACCGAAATAGTTGACATCTTTTAAGATTTTTTCAGCATCTTCTTTAGTAGCTTTTCCATTACGGCGTTCAACAAATGCTTCGACCATTTCATCCCATTTTTCATAATCATTTGGGTTGATAATAATAAAGTTTGATGTGTTGATTCCACGAGCCATAGCAGCATTTGCGATATCTGTTGGATCACCAATTAAGATTGGTTCTACTAATTCATCAGATTTTAAGCGGGCAGCAGCACCTAAGATTCTAGGATCTGTTGCTTCAGGGAAAACAATTTTGATATTACGGCGTACGACTTTAAATTTTAAGCTATCGAATAATTCCACGATAAACCCTCCAGTTTTATATTTACAAAATCCATCATACACTATTCTCAAAGAAAATAACAGTTTTTTCTAGCTGTATTAGTCAAAAAACCAATATTCCGATAAACTTTTCACAAACTAACTCTTCTACACTATAACAGCATACACTGTTACACTACACTGTTTCAGGAAGTTGCCAATCAATCGGCGTTTCCCCTAAACGTTCTAGAGCAGCATTCGCTTGAGAAAACGGACGTGAGCCAAAAAAACCACGATGTGCTGACAATGGACTTGGGTGTGGCGATTTGATAATCACATGACGAGTCGTATCAATCATTTTAATTTTTTCTTGAGCTGGACGTCCCCATAAAATGAAAACAACGGGTTTTTCACGCGCATTCAACTTTTCGATAATGACATCTGTCAGTTGCTCCCACCCTTTACCTCGATGGGAATAGGCTTGACCTGCCCGAACGGTCAACACAGTATTTAATAACAACACGCCTTGTTTGGCCCAGCTTTCTAAAAAGCCATGGTTGACGGGTTGGTACCCTAAATCAGCTTGTAATTCTTTGTAAATATTCGCAAGAGATGGCGGCACTTTCACACCTGGCTGGACAGAGAAACTTAGTCCGTGTGCTTGATTGGGTCCATGATATGGATCTTGTCCCAAAATTACTACTTTTACTTCTTCAAAAGGGGTTAGTTCTAACGCTGAAAATAAATGATACATATCTGGATAAATCGTTTGTGTCTGATATTCTTTTTTCAAAAATTCCCGCAATTCTTGATAATACGGTTTTTCAAATTCAGCAGATAAAACGGTTTGCCAACTATTGTGAATAATTTCTTTCATAATGCTCACTCCTTCGCTCTCTAAGCATAACGAATTTCTCCAAACCTGACAAGAAATTTCTGGGTACTTTCTCTTGGAAAAACGTGGTAAACTATAGGTAAGCTTTAAATAGATAATGAGGTGTAGAGAATCGATGATTAAATTAATTGCTTCAGATATGGATGGAACACTTTTAGATGCAAAAATGAGCATCACAAATGATAACGCTTCAGCAATTCGCGAAGCGGAACGTTTAGGAATCGAATTTATGGTTGCTACTGGCCGCGCATATACCGAAGCGAAACCCGCGTTAGAAGAAGCTGGAATTGACTGCGCCATGATTACTTTAAACGGCGCCCAAGTGTTCGACAAAGATGGACACTCACTTTTCACGGCTGGGATCGAAAAAGAAACAGTAACAGAAGTACTAACTATTTTGAGTCAACACAATGTTTACTATGAAATCTCTACAAATAAAGGTATTTTTTCTGAACATCAAGAAAAAAGAATTGAAAACTTTGCCGCTCATATTGCAGAATCCATGCCCCATTTAACTTATAAAGTGGCGATTGCCATGGCTTCAGCACACCTATCTTTATTGCATATTACCTATGTTGATCGTTTAGACGACATTTTAAAAGATGATTCGATTGAAGTCCTTAAAATTATTGGCTTCAGTATGGATGGGCCGAAAGTATTAGGTCCTGCTGGGATGGAAGTAGAAGAACTAGATGATTTGGTTGTTACCTCTTCTGCGCTTAATAATATTGAAATTAACCACCGCCTAGCACAAAAAGGGATTGCGGTTGCGCGCGTCGCTAAAGAACGTGGGATTCCCGCTGAACAAGTCATGACTATTGGTGATAATTTAAATGATGTCAGCATGATTCAATGGGCCGGAGTAAGTTTTGCAATGGGCAATGCCGAACTGGAATTAAAAGAATACGCTAAATATGAAACAGCCACTAATTTAGAAAATGGTGTTGGCGAAGCCATCCTGCGTGCAATAAGAGAAGATTTGTAATAAGCACTACCAGTTACAGCACTCATTTATATATAGAAAGGAGATCGTGTCGTGTCTGAATTTTTTATTCAAGAACAACAGTTAGGAAAAGTTACGCGAACCATCGTGAAAGACCAAGCAGGCCGTTCACTTTTTCTATTGGTGGGGCGCTGGGGTACACGAGGAGATGCGCTTTCTTTATATGCAATGAACGGAGAAATTTTAGCCAGTATTAAACAAGTTTCTTGGACTTTTGGTACACGATTTGAGTTATATCAGCGTTTTGAAAAAGTGGGTACTCTACGAAAACTGTTCAATTTGAATGCTGATTTCTATTATGTTCAAGGCCTTCACTGGGCAGTTGTTGGTGATATCAAAGCGCATCAATATTCAATTTATCAAGTCCATAAAAAAATTATGTCAATGGATAAAACCATGCTTTGTACAGGCGACTATTTTGTTTTAACTGTTGCCAATGATGAGGACGCACCGTTGTGCATCTGTATAGCAGCTGTCCTTGACTACTGGTTATATAATAAGAAAAAACAAAAAACTTCCGATGATTTTGGATTAGATTTTGATCCTTTAACGGATTAATGAAAAATAACGAAGCTAAAGTGATTGACTTTAGCTTCGTTATTTTTACACTTCTTTTTGCATATGATTGTATAAGTGACCACTAATAGTCATTGTTGTGACATCTTTAAAGCCTTTACTTGCGTATAACTTTCTCGCCCCTGGATTGTCAAAATCAACATTTAGACCCAAGGCTTGCTTCCCGCTAGCTTTGGCTACTTCAGGTAAAGCATCTAATAACTTAGAACCAATGCCCATTCCACGGAAACGTTCATCCACAGAGATCGTGTCTAAATACCATTCATTAGGCAAGGTTTCTTCTTCAATAAATAGCCGAACATCTTCTGCTAAGCCATGTTTTTTAAAGACTTCTCTTAAAGGTTCATCAATAATCTTTTCATCTTCTGCAGGATAGCCGACAGCAATCCCTGCAACTTCACCTGCATGTTCATAAACTAAAATTCGTTGATAGCCATAGCGATAGGTTGGATACGCCGTTGCCTCTGCTAATAGGTCAATCATTTGTTCTTCTGAGACTTCTTCTAAAATTGGTAACTCCATATCTTTTAAAATAACTAAGACCAGCCGAGCAATCGCTTGACCGTCTTCTTTTGTTGCCGAGCGAATCATTGTAATTCTCCTTTACATTTAACTAAAAAAGAACTGGCTACTATCATTACTGACTTAGCCAATTCCTTTTATCTTGTCTTTAGTATAACAAATTTATTATTGAATTTCTACTGTAACCTGACGTCGTCCCCAAAGACGGCATTGGTCTACTGAATCAAAATGAACATCAATAATATTTCCTTGAATAGCGCCACCTGTATCCCCAGCAATAGCAAAGCCATAACCAGAGACTTTCACTAATGAACCTAGAGGAATTACACTTGGATCGACTGCAACTACATTGCTTTGTTTACTTAAGTCAATACCAGTAGCACTTAGATTACTCGCACCAGCTTCGCGCCAAGAATAAGCAGTCGATTCCATCTGAAGCACACGACCAGAGCCAGTTCCTGGTGTTGATGATTCACCTGTCGATGATTCTGGCGTTGATGACGATTCGGATGAACTAGCAGAACTTGAAGATTCAGTGCTACTGCTTTCCGTACTTGTAGAAGAGCTTGATGCTTGACTGCTTGACTTTTCAGCAGCTTCGGCTTCTAGTTTAGCCGCCGCATCTGCTTGCGCTTGTTTGTCGGCAGCTGCTTGTTTCTTCGCTGCTTCTGCTTTGGCAGTTTCTGCCGCACGTTTTTTCTGTGCCTCAGCTGCTGCTTTTTCGCTGACTAAGCGTTGTTGCTCTTTTTGTTTGTCTGTCGAAATTTGAGCCAATAATTCTTCATTATTCGCCATTTTTTCTTTTAACTCAGAGACTTTATTATTCATTGAAGAAGCTTCAACTTGTAATTTCTCTTCATTTTGTTTTAAAGTTGTTTGCGTATTTTCAACTTTTTCTTGTAATGCAGCTAATTTTTCTTTTTCGCTAGTTAAGCTTTCAATCTTTTCCCGTTCAAAGTTTTGTAAAACGGTCATGGCGTAGGCCCGATTAAAGAAATCTGATAAATTTTCTGCATCTAATAAGGCTTGCCAAGTACGTTGGTCGCCATTTAATTGAATATCCTTCATACGATCGCCAACAGCTTCTTTACGACGAGAAATATTTTTTTCTGTTTTTTCTATTTCCTCTTTCGAAGTTTTCAACGTATCTTCCGCTTTTGAAATTTGCGTTTTTAAACGTTCGATTTCCGCATATTTAGCATTTACATCGTCTAAGGCTGAATTGATTTCTTTACTAATTAACTCCCCAGATTGTTTCGCTTGCGCTTCTTTTTCTTGCAACGAATCAAGTGATTCTGCTGCCGCAGCGACTGGAAGTCCAAAATTGATAAGCATCATTGTTGTTAAAAATGGTATCAACTTTTTAACCTTCACTAAATCCAACACCTTTCCTAACTTATCTAAAACACCTACTCATTATACTAGTCAGGAGGGCTTGTTTTATTTCAATCATGTTACAATTTGTTACAATTTAAATGCAACTCTTTTTTTATCCTGCGTTTATTCATTAGTCCATTTCTATCTCAATTCTTTAAGAATTTCTTAAGACGCCTTAAAAACTAGCTTTTGACGATTTTTCTTTTTTTCATCCCATTAGACCATTGATTGAAATATTTTGTAATATTTTTTGTTAATTATTGGCCCTTTTTCTTCAAATCTTCTAAGAGATGCCGAACTTCTTTGGAATTTTTAATGTTTTTTAAAGTTAGTTTTGGGTAATTGTTAATAAAACGACGTTGTTGGAAATTTAACCGATTTTGGAAATGCTCTTTTTTGGTTCGTTCTTTTAACTTCTGCCAATCAGCTGTAGCGATTTCCATTTTTGTGTTCAACCGTTGCTTAAATTCTTGTTGGTTCGTTTCCAACGTTTGGCCCATCTCGGTAATAAGTTTTTTGAAACCTTGCATGTTCAGCAACGTATAAATTAAGTCAAGCCCCATTACAATCACTATGCAAAGTGCTAAGTAGTTGCCAAAGGTTGCTTGTAAAAAACTGACAACTTTGGCGATTTCTGGTTGAATAACTTTGACAATCAAGACACAACCCAATCCCCAAAAAAGAGAAACCGGTAAAGCCACGCGACCGTTTAAATTAAAAGGTACATCATGATAATCCCACCAAGAGGCATGAAACAATTTTTCCAAGCCATAACTAGTGACATATTCTAAAATCGTCACTAAAACAGCCGATCCGACATACAATACCAAGAGATTGTTCTCAAAGGGTTCCACAAAATAGAGAACGCTTAAGACCCCAAATCCATAAATAGGACAATAGGGCCCTACCAAAAATCCTCGATAAACAAATTTTTTGGCTTTTAATGAACAATACACCGTTTCCCATAACCAACCGATAAAGGAATAAATAAAAAATAACAAAATAACCTGACTCATTTTTTCCACGTTTCTGTCACACTCCACTTCTTTGCGCTTTTCTTCTATTTTAACAGAAGTTGAGAAAATGTAGCGAACAACTTTCTTTCATTGAAAGATTAAGCTACAATGAGAGCAGCAAAGGGAGGAATCTTATGTTTGGTTTATTGAAATACGCAAAAAATTATCGAAAACAAATTATCCTCGGTCCAGTCTTCAAATTTTTAGAAGCTTGTTTCGAGTTAGTCTTGCCCTTATTCATGGCTCACTTAGTCGATGTCGGTATTCGTCAAAACGACCGACAGACTGTCATAGAAATGGCCCTCTGGATGCTTGTTATGTCGTTAGTTGGTTTATTTTTTGTCATGATTTGTCAATATTATGCTTCAGTCGCTTCGCAAGGCTTTGGGACAGAGCTAAGAAATCAATTAATGAAGAAAATTAATCAGCTTTCACACAAAGAATTGAATAGTTTTGGTACAGATACCCTCATCACCCGGATCACAAACGATATCAACCAGCTTCAATTGGCTTTAGCGATGTTTATTCGGTTGGTCATTCGGACACCTTTTTTAAGTATCGGTTCTGTGGTCATGGCTTTTTACATTGACGTGCAGATGGGCTTTCTTTTCCTATTACTTTTACCAATTTTCAGCCTTATTCTCTTTATTATCATTAAAGTGACTGTGCCTTTATATCAAAAAGTCCAAGAATATTTGGATCGGTTAAACCGTCAAATTAGTCAAAACTTAAGCGGTGTCCGTGTAATCCGTGCGTTTGCTAGAAAGGAAACAGAGCAACGACATGTTGATAAAGCTTCAGATGATTTAGGCGATATTTACATTCGCGTATCGAATGTTTCTGCTTTATTAACGCCTTTAACCACTTTGATTATGAATGTTGGAATTTTATTTTTACTTTATTTTAGTGGCTTAAAAGTTTCTTTTGGTTCCTTGCAACAAGGGGAAGTTTTAGCATTGATCAATTATATGAATCAAATGATGCTCGCTTTAATTGTTGCTTCTAATCTCGTGGTAATTTTTACGCGAGCCGCCGCTTCCGCAAACCGTGTCAATGCGGTTTTAACTGTAGAAAGCCAGTTAACAGATACACCAGAATCAGCAAAAACATCTCCACAATTTGGTGATATTACCTTTGACCATGTAGATTTTCGCTATGAACCAGAGGCCGGTTTGGCTTTGGAAAATATCAATTTCACGATTCCTAAAGGCTCAATTCTCGGCATCACAGGACCTACCGGCAGCGGGAAAAGTACCTTAACCCAACTCATTCCCAGATTTTATGATGTGAGTGCAGGAAACCTTTTTATTAATGGTATAAATGTGCGCGATTGGCCGCTCTTTACTTTACGCCAACAAGTGGCAAGTGTCCCACAAACTGCCGTCTTATTTACAGGGACTATTCGAGAAAACTTACAATGGGGCAAACCAAATGCAACTGATGAAGACTGTTGGGAAGCATTAGCTATCGCCCAATGTAAAGAATTTGTTGAACAATTAGACCAAGGGTTAGACACGCCTGTTAACGAAGGCGGAAAAAACTTTTCTGGTGGACAAAGACAACGGTTGACCATTGCCCGTGCCTTGATTAGGAAACCGCATTTACTTATTTTAGATGATTCCTTGAGTGCCCTCGACTATCAAACAGATTTGAACCTGCGCCGTGCTTTACAAAAAGAACGAGCAGAGACAACCGTTATTTTAATTTCACAACGCGTGAGTTCGATTGCAACGGCGAATCAAATTTTAGTCCTAGATAGTGGAAAAGTCGCTGGCCTTGGCACCCACGAAGAATTACTTACTTCTTCTAAAGAGTATCAAGAAATCGTTGCGTCACAGGAGGAGGATACCCATGCAAACTAAAAAAATTCATTTTGGTGCCTTCTCACGTTTTAAGCCGTATTTACTACGCTATCCAAAAGAAATTATCGGCGCCTTAATCCTAGGAATTCTCAGTGGTTTTTCGACTGTCCTCATGACTTATTATATAGGTAAATCCGTTGATACAATGGTTGGTAAAGGACAAGTCAATGCTGCACAACTCATCAAAATTTTAGGTTTATTAGCAGGGATTTTACTCGTAACCGTTCTAAGTCAATGGCTGATTCAACGTCTCGGTAATCGCGTGTCTTATTTATCGACCACACAGCTGAGAAAAGATGCCTTTGCCCATTTAAATCAATTACCGTTAAGTTATTATGACCAAACGTCACACGGAAATATCGTCAGTCGCTTTACCAACGATATTGACAATATTTCAATGGCTTGCTCGGCTGTCTTCAACCAATTATTTTCCGGCATGGCCACCGTCGTTGTTGCTTTGCTCTTTATGATTCGGCTAAGTCCCCTGCTCACATTAGTGGTTCTTATCAGTACGCCGATTATTTTTATTGTAAACTGGCTTGTTGCAAAAGCTTCACAAAAAAACTTTGCTGCACAACAAACGATTGTTGGTGAAATTTCCGGCTTCGTTTCAGAAATGGTTGGCAACCAAAAAATTGTTAAAGCCTTTCAACAAGAACAAGCTACGCAAGAAACATTTGAAGCATTGAATCAAACGTTGTATGAAAAAGGACAGAAGGCTCAGTTTTCTTCCTCCTTAACCAACCCACTTTCTCGATTTATCGACCATTTATCTTATTTATCGATTGGATTAGTCGGTGGCTTGTTAGTTTTAAGTGGCAATCCTTTAGTCACAGTTGGTGTTATTTCCAGTTTCACCATTTACTCTAGTCAATTTTCTAAACCTTTTATTGAACTCTCAGGAATCACCAACCAAATCCAAGCAGCCTTAGCTGGATTGGAACGTACCTTTGATATGATGGATCAACCAGTTGAACGTCCTGATGTCCCGAACGCAATTGTTTTGAAAGAAGCGCGAGGCCGTGTTGAATTTAAAGACGTTGATTTTTCTTACACGCCGACGCGACCTTTAATCGAAAACTTTAATTTAATTGCTGAACCAGGAGAAACAATTGCCATTGTTGGGCGAACTGGTGCGGGTAAATCAACATTAGTGAATTTGTTAATGCGCTTTTACGAGGTCGACCATGATCAAATTACGGTTGATACTCACGACATTACTCAAATTACTCGGGACAGCTTACGAAAAAGTTTTGGTATGGTTCTCCAAGATACTTGGCTATTCGATAGTTCCATTCGGGAAAATTTAACGTACGGGAATCCTGAAGCCTCTGACGAAGAAATTATAGAAGCCATGAAAAAAGCCCATATTTTTGATTTCGTCATGCGTTTACCTCAAGGACTAGATACTCAGATTGGTTCCCAAGGCGTTAAAATTTCTGAAGGACAACGACAATTAATGACTATTGCACGCACGATGATTAGTAATCCGCCGATGCTTATTTTAGATGAAGCGACCAGTTCAGTTGATACATTGACCGAGCAAAAAATTCAGGATGCTTTTTTACAAATGATGACTGGCCGGACCAGTTTTGTTATTGCCCATCGCTTAGCAACAATCAAAAGTGCTGAAAAAATTCTAGTTATGGACAACGGTCAAGTAGTTGAAATTGGCACCCATGACGAATTATTGCAAAAAGAACAGGGTTATTATCGTGACCTTTACGAAGCGCAGTTTAATCAAAAAGCACAATAAAAAAGAGTCACTTTTCTGGGATGATGAAAAGTGACTCTTTTAATTTTAAATTTATTGATCTAATTCAGATAATGGTTTCCCAAATAAACGTTTAAAGGGAATTTTATTGCCTAAATAATAAGTGGCAATTACTTGAATGGGAAAGAAAATAACTGTTTTAATTAAGCGTGGCACCCACCAAGCAAAATTTGCTAGATTGACTCCATACATTAAACTTAACCACAAAGGAGTTAAAATGATATTAATTAAAACGGTGACCAACAATGTCGCCAAAATCACTCGTTGCCATGTCATTTCTTTCTTATAATAGAAATAACCATAAATAGCACCAGCCAAAAAGGCATTTAAAGTAAACCCAGGAAAATAGCCTGCCTTTGGAAAAAGCAGCATTCCTACCACATCAGCCACCGCCGTGCCGATTCCAGCCCAAAAAGGTCCGAAAATCATCCCAATCAATGATTCTGGAATAAACGTGAAACTGATTTTTAAAAACGTTGTTTCATACGCAAAAAAGCGTGAAAAGACAACGACCACCGCAATGAGTACGCCCATTAACGCAATGGATTTTGTGCCAAATTTTTTCTTTGTCATTTTTAGCATCTCCTCTAAGAGCTGCTACATGACGAACCATGCAGCGAATGCGAAAACAAAACCGCGAACATCAAAAAGCTGAACGTGTTGTTCTGATGATAAGCAAAATAAGAACCTTTGCTTTCTAGCAACACACTGTTTATGTTCTTCGTCCAAAAGGCAACATCCCATCCTTTTAGCACTTAACGCTTTGTCTCCTACTCTGTTATTTTATTTGGACAAAAGTCCTCATAAAATATACCACAAAATAGTCAAAATAACCATTAAGGTTCTCTAAAAAGCTAACGGTCGACGATCCCCTTCATGGATAACCTCACGGAAGTCCGCAAACCCCGCCTCGACACCTCTCAAAAGAATTTCAGCACTGCCGATATTGGTCGCTAAAGGAATTTCATAGACATCACTTAGACGAATCAAAGCCGTCACGTCTGGTTCATGCGGTTGCGCGGAAAGAGGATCTCTTAAAAAAATAACTAAATCAATGTTGTCTTCTGATATCATTGCGCCAATCTGTTGATCCCCTCCTAATGGCCCTGATTTAAAGCAATGCACGGGTAGGCCAGTTGCTTCCATCACTTTCATGCCTGTCGTTCCTGTTGCATACAATTCATGTTTTTCTAAAATATGTTTATAAGCGGTTGCTAGTTTGATCATTAATGTTTTTTTACGATCATGAGCGATTAAAGCGATTTTCATGTTATCCAACTCCTGTCTTTGTTATATTATAACAAAAGTTTAGCGATAAATCCGCTGAGAGTGTTTGTCCTTTGTCATCTTGACGAAAAAGTCTTCTTTTTCTTGTGCAACTCTCCCTTGCTGAAAGATAGCGTTTTCATTTAAACTGTAAGTAACAAATCAAAAAGAAAAGAGTGACGTATCAAATGGTGGAAATGGCGCTTAGAAATGTGTATAAAAAATATGACAATGCAGAACATTATTCTGTTACAGATTTTAACTTAGAAATTACAGACCGTGAATTTATCGTCTTTGTCGGACCTTCTGGTTGCGGTAAATCAACAACATTGCGCATGATTGCTGGCTTAGAAGATATTACTGAAGGTGAATTATCAATTGGGGACAAAGTCATGAATGACGTTGCACCGAAAGATCGTGATATTGCCATGGTTTTCCAAAACTATGCGCTTTACCCGCATATGACTGTTTTTGATAACATGGCCTTTGGTTTAAAACTAAGAAAATATGATAAAGCTGAAATTAAAAAACGGGTGGAAAATGCTGCGGATATTCTGGGCTTAACAGAGTACTTACAACGTAAACCTGCGGCGCTTTCTGGTGGACAACGCCAACGTGTTGCACTTGGCCGGGCAATTGTTCGTGATGCCAAAGTCTTTTTAATGGATGAACCTTTATCAAACTTGGATGCAAAATTACGTGTAGCCATGCGTGCTGAAATCGCTAAACTACACCAACGTTTAGAAACTACGACAATTTATGTGACACATGACCAAACCGAAGCGATGACCATGGCTGATCGAATCGTAATTATGAAAGATGGCTTTATTCAACAAATTGGTTCACCAAAAGAAGTTTACAATACACCTAAAAATATGTTCGTAGCTGGGTTCATCGGCTCACCTGCCATGAATTTCTTCAAAGTTACCTTAAACAATGGGGTTATTTCTAACCAACATGGCTTAAAACTAGCAATTCCTGAAGGAAGAAACAAAGAGCTTGTTGAACATGGTTATGAAGGCAAAGAATTAATTTTCGGTATTCGTCCAGAAGATATTCATAGCGAACAAGTGGCTTTAACAGCAATGAAAGATGCGGTGATTAAATCTGAAGTCGTTGTTTCTGAATTATTAGGGGCTGAATCCATGCTTTATACAAAAATTGGTGATACAGAGTTTATCTCAAAAGTAGATGCTCGTGACTTCCACCATCCTGGTGAAATGATTGACTTAGCTTTTGATATTAACAAAGGACATTTCTTCGACCCTCAAACAGAAGAAGTCATTAAATAAAAAATCTCGAGGCATCCGTCACAATGACGGATGCCTCGATTGTTTCTCTTTATGCTAATTTAACCTTCTTCTTTATCACTTTGGGTTGTTTCGCTTCTGTAAAAGTTGGAATATCTACATGTTTACTTAAGGTACTTGCTAAAAAGTAGGCAATACTGAAATCCACCAAACTATGAATTAATCCACCAACGCCCATCAAAAGAAAAATAGAATACATGAAGCCGGCTGCATAATAGGTTCCTGGCAAGTTGCCCATTGTGTAAAATACAGAAACAACCACTAGCTCGGCAGCGGAATGAATCACTCCAATTCCCACGTTAAACAACTGTAATTTCCCATTTAATAAAGTGAATTTCCCCTCTTTATTAATTAAAATTTCTGGATGCTTTTGTAAAATCACTGCGCCAATGACTGCAAAAATCAAATGAGATAAGGCCCGCAAAGCAATAATCGGTGTTGCGGATAAGAAAAAACCAAAACCTGTTCCTAGACTAACCGCAATTGCCACCACTGGAGAAATAAACATGGCAATAAAAACTGGGACGTGACTTGCTAATGTAAAACTGGCTGGACCAATGGTAATTCTTGGCATAACCATTGGAATGATAATCCCCATTGCAATTAAAAGTGCTGAAATTGTTAAACGTTTTACTGAGTTTGTTTTCATTAAAACTGCCTCCTAAAGGTGTCATGACACCTTTTTGTTTTTCTCAAGTGTAGCTGAACAGCCGCAATGTGTCAAGACACATAAAAGAACTTTCTGTTATTTCTCATAAATAACAGAAAGTTCTTTTTTATACTGGTTTATTTTTTTCTAAAGCATTACTTAAACGAGCGAATTCTTCTAAAGACAATGTTTCACCACGTCTAGAAGGATCAATTTCTGCTTCAGCTAGGCTCTCTTTTAGCCAAGCCACCGTTTGTTCATCTTTCCCATAAAAATGCGTTAAGTTATTCCACAATGTTTTACGTCTTAATTGGAAACTGGCTTTGGTTAATTTGAAAAATTCTTTTTCATTGGTCACTGTCACTGCTGGTGTAGCACGGCGCGTCAATTTAATAATCGCCGAGTCAACATTGGGCTGCGGCACAAAAACCGTTTTTGGCACAATAAAGGCGACACTTGCTTCCATAAAATATTGGACAGCAATTGATAATGAGCCATAAGCTTTCGTTCCAGGTTTAGCAGCAATTCGATCAGCGACCTCTTTTTGCATCATCACAACCATTTCGGCTACATCTAAAGAAGATTCTAAAAAATGCATCATAATTGGCGTAGTAATATAGTAAGGTAGGTTAGCCACCACTTTAATCGGATACTTCTCTTGAAAAACTTGGTTGGTTGTCTCGACCAAATCAGCTTTTAAAACATCTTGATGCACCACTGTCACATTATCATAGCGACTTAAGGTATCCGCTAAGACAGGTATCAAGCGATCATCAATTTCAAAGGCCACAACTTGGGCTGCGTTCATTGCTAATTGCTCTGTTAATGCACCAATTCCAGGCCCGACTTCGACAACATTTGTCTGCTGATTAATTCCCGCTGTTTCTACAATTTTTCTTAAAATATTAGGCTCTGTCAAAAAATTTTGACCTAAACTCTTTTTAAATGAAAATCCATGCTTTTTTAATATTTCTTTGGTTCTGGATGGTGTGGCAATTTCTTTATAGTCCGTCACGCTTGTTCCTCCATGTAGTTATTCTTCGTTTGCAAGTTCTTTTAAAATACGTGTCATGCTTTCTTTCAATTCTGCTTCTGTAATCCGAAACATGCTTAACCGTTTGACTAACTGTTTGCTATTTGTATAGCCAATTCTTAGGTCATCTCCTAATAATTCACGGTATTTTTTTGCATTTGCTCCCGCTATTAAACCATATTCAACTAGTGTTTGTCTAGGAATTTCTTGATAGTCTTCACCAGCTTGAACAGGTGTTACGACTTTTTTTAATGCTTCAATAATTGCTTCATCACTAGCATGTTCAACCCCTAGGCTACCGCCATTTTTTTTAGGCACTGCGACTTTTCTTGATAAAAAAGCATGCTTTGCATCAGGGACAACTTCCATTATTGTTTTACGAATTTTTTCGCCCGAATAGTCTGGATCTGTAAAAATAATCACGCCTCTCGTTTCTTGTGCGTGTTCAATTTGTGTCAAAATTTCATCATTGATAGCAGAGCCAATCGTTTCAATCGTATCCGCTGCAACTACCTCTTGAATGCGGCGTGTGTCGTCTTTTCCTTCAACGACAATGATTTCTGCAACTTTCATTTTTTCCTTCATTTATCTATCCGAAACAAGCGATGAGCGTTGACTCTCGTTTGTTCTGCCACTTCTTCAAAGGTTAGTTGACGCAATTCAGCAATTTTTTCCACTACGTATCGTGTATAGCCTGGTTCATTCCGTTTACCACGATAAGGAACCGGGGCTAAATAGGGTGCATCTGTTTCCACCAACATTCGTTCAAGTGGTACCGCCATCGCCGCTTCTTGAACATCCAACGCCTTTTTAAACGTTACGACTCCACTAAAAGAAATATGCAAACCTAAATCTAAAAATTTCTTCATCCACTCGGCATCACCACTGAAACTATGCATGATTCCACCAATATCTGAAATTTTTTCATCTTTTAAAATTCGATAGGTATCTTCTAATGCCTCTCTCGTATGCACACTAAACGGTAAATTCATTTCCCGAGCAATCGCAATTTGACGGCGAAAGACTTTTTCTTGCACCTCTTTAGGATCCTCCATCCAGTAATAATCAAGACCGATTTCACCTAATGCGACAATTTTTGGCAACGTTAATTGTTCTTGTAATCGTCGTTCAACCTCTGGCGTATAGCTACCCGCTTCTGTTGGATGCCAACCAATGATACTATAAATATTGGCATATTCCTGACTAAGTAAAAGAGATTTTTCAATCGTTGGTTCATCAAAACCGACCACGGCCATCTCTGTAACACCCAATTCTTGGGCATGTGCAATCGTTTCTGGAATATCATCATTAAATTGTTCTGCATTCAAATGTGTATGTGTATCAAAAATCATTATGATTGCCTCCTTTATCTCCTCTCTACTTTATCATATTTCTTGAAAAATCTGAATGACTAGGCGACAAGATTCGCCATTTCCTCATAAACAGCGCTTGCATTTATGCTAAAAGTAACGTATACTATTCAGTCATGTTATTAAAAGGAGGAATCTCCATGACCGATGAAAAAATTTTTGAACAACAGCATTTAACAACGGTTTATCATGAGCTGCAAGCGGCTAAAAAAGTTTACGAAGAGCAATTGGCGAACACAATGAAAGATGGCAAACATATGCTAGAGGAATTTGGTCGCGATTCTAAGCTGAATTTTGATAGTTATGCCGATAATCTAGAAACGTTTGCCATGTTGGAAATGAAGAACCGTGAAATTGATCAGTGGAACTTAAAAAATGAAGCAACGGCTAAAAATTTAGACAAAGTGAAACGCCTATTACAAGTTCCTTATTTTGGCAAAATTGGCGTGACTTTTGAAGACAGCCCTGAAGAGCCAGAAAACTTTTATATTGGCGTAAACGATTTTACTTCTTTAGAAGAAGAAACGCGCATTCACGATTGGCGCTCACCGATTGCTTCGTTATTTTATGACAATGTTTTAGGGAAAACAGCCTACACGGCACATCAACAAACCATTCCTGTACAACTTGATTTGAAAAGACAGTTAATTATTGAAAAAGATCAATTAATCAACTATTTTGACACAACCATTGCGATTCAAGATGATGTGTTATTGCATTCTTTAGAAGAAGATGCTTCTCCTTATATGAAGGACATTACGACAACCATTCAACAAGAACAAAATCAAATAATTCGTGACGAAACGCAGCCACTCCTACTAGTCAATGGGATTGCTGGTAGTGGGAAAACGTCTGCGATTATGCAACGGATTGCTTATTTACTTTATCAACATCGAGCAGAAATTACAGCGGATAATATTTTATTACTTTCACCAAATTCAACATTTATTGATTATATTTCTCAAGTTTTACCGAATTTAGGCGAACGAAATCCCTTGAATTTGACTCTTTTACAATTTTTGCGCTTCACTACCAAAGAAGCATGGCCAATGGAAGAAGAAACGGACTATTTCGAACGCATTACTCGCTCTGAGGCAACGGAGCAAGAGCACGTTATTCGTTCAAAAGAATTTGCAACGTTTCTTTTAAGCAATCCTGAAAAAGCAGTTGTGCAGCCACATTTTTTCCGTCCTTTAACTTTTAAAAAGCAGACCTTATTTACTTCAGAAACAATTTTTAAACTTTATCAAGAAACACCAGCTGACTTGAGTATTCGCCAACGAATTTCAGCCACAAAAGAAAAATTAACCAGTCTTTGGACACGGTACTTATTAAAACAAGCCCATTCTAAAAAAATGTTGGATCAATTCCAAGATTTAACAGAAGCTGAACAAGTTCGTTATTTTGGCACAGTGATTACCGAAGATAATGAAAAACATCTGGCTGATTTTGCTTTAAAACGTTTGAAGAAAAAATATCGCTCCATCACTGCCGCTATCAAAAATGATGCTTGGCTAGATCAATGGGCCTTTTTTGAAACGTTTTATTCTTTATTCACTGAAAAATCGTATCAAAAAGAGACAGCTGTTTTCACAGCCGATGAAATTGTGGCCCTTATTTTGGTGAAACATGCATTTATTGAAAACCTCGCCAACCAGCAAATGGCTTTTATCCTAGTCGATGAAGTCCAAGATTATACAGAAGCCCAATTATTATTACTGCTGACACTTTTCCCTAAAGCTAGTTTTACTTTAGCTGGTGATGAAAATCAAGCCATTTTTAATACAGCCATTGAATTTTCTGAAGCCCATGATCTATTGGTTAACGAAACCAGCCGTTCTGTTGGAACGTATCAATTATTAAACAGTTACCGTTCAAGTAAAGAAATTACACGACTCTTCCAAACATTAGGCACTCAACCAGAGCAATTAACCATTGTGCCCATCCGGCATGATGGAGAAAAGCCGACATTTATTCCTTGTGACTCTGCGTCTGACTATCTTAAAGCAATCGTCACTTCCATTACAACTTTTGATCCGAAAGAAAGCACCGCCATTATTACTAAAACATTTGCAGAAAAAGAACAATTAACAAAAGAACTTAGTGCTTCTCTTTCACTGGAAGAGCATCCGTCACTGCAAGTTTTATCAATTGATATGGCAAAAGGTCTAGAATTTGATAATGTAATTCTTCATAACCCAAATGTTAATCGTTATTCCGACAATAAACGAGATAAAAAAATCCAGTATACTGCTATTTCTCGTGGAATGAAACGGGTCGTTTTACCTTATACCGGCACACTTTCTGAATGGTTTACACCTTACTTGGCAGCCCAGTAACTGAGACTTAAGGCGGATTTTATTTTTAGAAAAACCACTTATAATAGACGAGTAGGTACTGCTTTTTAGTTAGCAGACCTACTCGTTTGTTGTCTCTTAAGTTGAGAGGAGCGTGAGAAGGTGAAACAATCACCTGATTTAGAAAATTTTTTAAAAACCTCTATCCAAAAAATTGTAACTATTGAGCGAAAACAACAAAACCAAACCATTTGGCACTGGCTACTGCTTATTTTATTTGGCTTGCTAACCTTTGGCTCACTGACACAGCAGTTACTCCTAATTGGCTTGTTTACACTTATTGCCGCTATTGTTAAAGGTCCCTTAATGCTCGTCTGGGGAACCATCTATTCGGCGTTAGTGGCTTTGTTTCCACCTTTTGCTTTAGTCCTATCTTTACTTTTTTTTATAATTAATTTAGGCACCGTTATGAAAAGTTGGCGTATTACTTTAACAAGTGCTTACTTTTATCTAATTCCTTTAGGTTTTAGTCTCTTGAAAACGACCGACTGGGTATCAACGCCTTATTTCCTGACAGGCTTGGCTTTGTTAAGTATTTTAGGGCTGCATTTTATATTAGAGTGGCTCTATAAAAATAATAGCTTAGGCCGTTTACTCACGTGGCAAATTATTAGTGTCCCTTTTTCACTCTTACTGATCATTTTACCAAGTCGCCTAACGAAAGGCCGTTTTGGTAAAAAACGAATACCTAAAAAAGTGAAGCTCTAAAATAGAAAAGCCTAGGAAAAATCGCAAATGATTTTTTCTAGGCTTTTCTTCGATTCTTTTAATTTAAAAATTCGTTGATTTTCGATTTTAGGACGTCGATAAAACTGGAGAAAGAGAGTTCATTTGTTTGTGAATAAGTCCAATGAGCCAATAACAGAAAAACTAAAATAACCAGTATCGCAACCACTAAAAAGGTTCTAATTCTTGCCCTTCTTTTTCTACGTTGAACTGTTAGCCGTGCTTGTTCCCTTACTCTCATAGCTTCTAAATAATACGGACGCCATTTAGGATCATTTTTTCGTTGCTCATAAAATTTAAATTTATGATAAGCCATCAAACTTCCCTCACATCAAATCACTTTTCTTCTAGTATACAAAAAAAGTAGTAAAGATAAAAGGTTACAATTCACCTTTTATCTTTACTACTTATGCTTTTATGCGATTCCTGCACCATTTGGCATTTCTTTTGGTGCTTCAACAATTTGAAGTTTCCCTTCTGGTGATTCAGCTGAAAGAATCATTCCTTGGCTAATTTGACCACGCATTTTTCTTGGTTTTAAGTTAGCCACAATGACTACTTTTTTGCCAATTAGCGCAGCTGGATCTGGATAAAATTCAGCAATACCTGAAAGAATTTGACGATGGTTTTCATCTCCAGCATCTAAACGGAATTGCAATAATTTATCTGCTCCTTTGACTTTTTTACAGTCAATAACTTCGGCAACTTTTAATTCCACTTTATCGAAATCATCGTACTTAATTTGTTTTTCTTTCGTTGAAACCAACGTTGTTTCTTCTGGATTCCATTTAATATCCTCTTCTGTAGCACTTTCGCTTTGGGACATTTTCTTTTGAATATACGTTACTTCTGTTTCAATTTCTAAACGTGGGAAAATAGGTGTTCCTTTACTTGTTACTGTTACGTCTGTTGGGAACTCACCAAAATGAATATTTTCCATGTTCATTGTTTCTGGATCTAAGCCTAATTGTTCGAAAATTTTCCCTGGTGTTTCTGTCATGACTGGTTGCAATAAGATTGCCACAATTCGTAAGCTTTCCGCTAAATGGATCATGACACTTTCTAATTCATTGCGTTTCTCTTCTTCTTTAGCCAATACCCAAGGCGCTGTTTCATCAATATATTTATTGGCACGAGAAACTAGCGTCCAGATTTCTGCAATGGCCGTATTAAATTCCATTTTTTCCATTGCTTCATGATATTTTCCAATAACATTAGCCGCAGTTGTCGATAGTTCACTATCAAATGGGGTAACTTTTGAAGCATAGGCTGGTACTTTGCCATCACAATATTTATTAATCATCGCAATTGTTCGATTCAACAAGTTTCCTAAGTCATTAGCTAAATCATAATTTAAGCGAGAAACGAAATCTTCTGGTGTAAAGACGCCGTCACTACCAAATGGAATTGCTCGTAATAAATAATAACGTAACGCATCTAGACCGTAGCGTTCTACTAACATTTCAGGGTAAACAACATTTCCTTTAGATTTAGACATTTTTCCGTCTTTCATCAATAACCAACCATGTCCAAAGACTTTTTTCGGTAATGGTAAATCCAAGGCCATTAACATAATTGGCCAATAAATCGTATGGAAACGCACGATTTCTTTCCCAACCATTTGCACGTTCGCAGGCCAATATTTTTGGAATAATGAATCATCTTCTGAACCATAACCTAGTGCTGTAATATAGTTTGATAACGCATCAATCCATACGTAAACCACATGTTTTGGATCATTTTTTAATGGAATTCCCCAAGAGAAAGTCGTTCTTGAAACGGCTAAATCTTCTAATCCTGGTTTGATAAAGTTATTTAGCATCTCATTTTTACGAGATTCTGGTTGAATAAATTCTGGATGTTCTTCGTAATATTGTACCAAGCGATCCGCATATTTACTCATGCGGAAGAAATAGGATTCTTCTTTAACTAATTCGACTTCGTGACCACTTGGTGCTTTCCCACCAATGACATTGCCTTCATCGTCACGATATACTTCAGCTAATTGTGTTTCAGTGAAAAATTCTTCATCAGAAACTGAATACCAACCTTCATATTCTCCAAGGTAGATATCTCCTTGTTCTACTAAACGATCAAAAATTTGTTGCACGGCTGCCATGTGATAATCATCCGTTGTCCGAATAAATTTATCATAGCTGATATCTAATGTTTTCCATAATTTTTGAACATCTGCTGCCATTTTATCAACGTACTCTTTTGGTGTCACATTCAACTCAGCAGCTTTTTTTTCAATTTTTTGGCCATGTTCATCCACACCTGTTAAATAAAATACATCGAAACCCATTAAACGCTTGTAACGGGCCATTGCATCGCAGGCGATTGTTGTATATGAATTCCCAATATGTAATTTCCCACTTGGGTAATAAATTGGGGTGGTAATATAAAATGTTTCTTTCTGTGACATACAGAAAAAACCTCCTTTAGTCATTTTCCTAAACCCTCAGGATTTACTCCTAAACAGTATACCATAATTAGACATTATTAAACTATATTTCTTGTCGGTTTTCTCTTGAAAATGAAGAAAATGCCAGAAAGAAAAGAGAGAAACACCTGTCTATTTGACAAGTATTCCTCTCTTTTTTCGTTCATTTTTATTCTTTTGTCTCGAAACGAACGATACTATGGTGTCGTCCATAAAAGAAATAAATAGCCAAACCAATCACTACGGCTATGCCAAATACTTGCCAAGTAGCTAAAGACAATTGGAACATCAAAGCCGCGCAAACCACGATTGAAATTAATGGTAGAACCGGCACAAGTGGTACTTTAAATTCACCTGCTTGCGGTTCTCCTTTCATTGTCCGTAATTTGATAATTCCTAAAGCGAGAAACATCAGATAAAAGAGTGTCACGATATTTGTAAGTTCAGCCAACATCTCCATTGGAACAATCCCAGCAAAAACCATTGCTAAAAATCCAGCTACATAGGTTGCATTCTTAGGTGTGTGCCGCTTCTCATCGATTTTGCTCATAAACTGCGGCAATAATCCATCTTTACTAATCGCATAAATCACACGGGCTAAACTGTACATCATCGCAATCGTCACTGTTAATAAGGTTAAAATAGCACCAACTGAAATGATTGTCGCGATTGCGCCATGATTAATGAAGCGCATCGCAAAAGCCACCGGATCCTTGACCCCTAAATCCGTAAATGGAACAATCCCAGTTAAAACTAACGTAACAACAATATATAACAATGTTGAAATAATAATGGAACCAATAATCCCTTTTGGAATATCTTTTTTCGGATTCTTCACTTCCTCCGCGGCCATGCTGACCGCATCAAACCCTAGAAAGGCAAAGAAAACTAAAGCAGCACCACTGAAAACGCCTGAAAAACCATAAGGAATAAATGGTTGCCAGTTCGTTGGTTTCACATAAAAGATTCCCACGAGAACAAATAATAAAATAATCCCAAACTTCACGAAAACCATTAAGTTATTTAAACGTAACGCTGTTTTCGCTTCTAAAGATACCCAAAAAGTTACGGCTACAACGACCAACATGGCAATCAAATCAATATATGTACCATTTGTTGGATTATAAGCGCCACTTAACGCTTGCGGTAAAGAAAAACCTAAGCTATCCAAAAAGCCATGAACATAGCCTGACCAACCTGAAGCAACGGATGAAACCGCCAAGAAAAACTCACAAATAATCATCCAACCAGTCATCCAAGCCACAATTTCTCCAAAGACCACATACATGTAGGCATACGGCCCACCAATGACCGGAATACGTGATGCAAATTCTGCATAGCATAAACCAGATAAAATAATCGCGGCTGCTGCTACCAGAAATGATAAGACGAGCCCTGGACCTGCATAGCGTTCCGCTGCGACACCTGTCACAACAAAAATCCCTGTTCCTACTACAGCCCCAATTCCTAGAAAAATTAAGTCCATCGTCTTAAGATTTTTTTTCATCCCACCACTGTCATTGACAGGCACAGTGATTTCTTTTTTTCTGAAAATAGACATGTGTTTACCCCCGTAAAAAAAATAAGCGTAAATAAACTATTTACGCTTTCATATACCCTAAAAGAATACCACCTAGAATAACAAAAATGCAACCAAAAATAACATAAAACATTTCTTTTTTTGATTTTCTTTCGCCTAAAAGGAAGATGCCCCCAAGAGTCGAAATAATAATCCCCATTTGTGATAAAGAGAAGCTAATAGCTAAGCCAATTTCACGCATGGTTAATAACATACAAATATTTCCTAAGCCCCAAAGCAGACCCGTCGTCATATTCATCCAAACAAAACGATCAACTTTGACTTTTTTGAAAGCAAAGAAACTAGCCCCCACTAACATACCAATACTTTGTGGCAAAATAATTCCCCACGGATCTAAACCAGTGGCATTAATAATGATGGTATAGACACCATACCCAACTGTTGAGAAAATCAACGCCCGAATCCCTTTATTAAAATCTAACATACTGTTTGAGGTTTTCGGTTGACTATCATCATCTTGTCGAGCTGTTAAATACACCCCAAAAACTAAAAAGGCTAAAGCGATAAAGCCCACAACAAAGTCTTTTGTTTTTGTCCATTCATGGAAAAAAACAGCCCCTGCAACGGTATTAACAACTAACTGCATCCCAGTTGAAATTGGTAAGCCAACTGAAACGCCCATATATTTCATGCTATGAAATTGTTGATTCTGTCCCAAACTCCAGAATAAACCAGATATAAATCCAACAATTAATGTGGCTGTCGTCAACGTAGGCTGGATGACAAAAAAGACAACAATTGAAAATAGTAATGCGCCGATTGTCATACCTAACGTTTGTTGATTGGCGCTTCCACCAATTTTACCGCTGACTAAACCAATACTGCCCCACGCAATCATGGGCACTAAAGCGATAAGTAAACTCATAATATTCTCCTAACAAATTTATTTCATTTCATTCTAACAATAAAAACGTTTTCTAAACAACTAAGAAGAGTAAGAGAAGTTAGCAAGAAAGTTTTAATAAATAAAAAAAGGCCTATCACCTCTTTAATTTGCTGATAGACCTACTTTTTATTTCACTTCATTATAATAACTGAGGGAAGGGAAAAACAATGTCATCGTCGTACCTTGCCCTTCTGTCGATTCGACTGTTAAATCATGACCTAACTTTTTCGCTAAGCTATGGGCCAAATACAGGCCAAGACCAGTCGAATGCTGTTCGCTTTTTCGCCCGTTTTCACCAGTAAATCCTTTATCGAAAATGCGTCGTTGATCTTGTGTCGGAATGCCAATCCCAGAATCTTTTAAAGATAAATAAATACCTTGTTTATTTTTGGAAATTAGGACCGTAATCGTGCCGCCTTCTGGCGTATACTTGACTGCATTACTTAATAATTGGCGGAAAATAAAAATGACCCATTTTCGGTCGGTTAAAACCGCTTCATCTTCCCCTTCAATTGAGAATTGCAATCTTTTTTGGATAAAATAATTTGCTTGCGTACGAACAACAGATTGCACAATTTCTTTTAAAGAATATTCTTGGAGTAAATAATCTCGAGAAAAGCTGTCCAGTCTAGCATAATATAGGACTTGCTCGACATATTCATCAATTTTACCTAACTCATTTTCCAATAGATAATATTTTTTCTCTGGAATATCATCTTCGACAGATTGTACCAGTAACGTGATAGCCGCTAGGGGGACTTTGATTTCATGAACCCAAGAGTCAATGTAATCTTTTTGGTCCTGTTGGTTGTTAATTGCTTGCTGCATGGTTTGTTGGTGCTCTTGCAATAAACCGTTAATATACGTTTGGACAAGTAGTTCTTCTTCTTTTTCTGCTGTATTCAAATATTCTTGTAAAGAAGGCGGCTCTTTTTCCGTTGCCAACGAAAGCCACCACTTACGTTTTAAATAATAATCAATTGTTAAAAATAGCGATAAAAAAACACTTTGCAGTAAAAAGATATAGCCAACCACTGTCCAATCTAAGCGGACATTAGGAGCCAACCATAAAATAAAACAAGTTAAGAACAGAAAAAATAACCAACCAATTAGTAATAACCAGCGATCTTTTAAATACTTTAGAATGGTCATTGTCTACTCCTATCTAGGGCACCATATAACCGACGCCCACTTTGGTTTCAATATAGCCAGCAATCCCTGCTTGCTCAATTTTTTTTCGTAAACGATTGATATTTACCGTCAACGTATTGTCATCCACAAAACGTTCATCGTCCCATAAAGCGCGCAATAGTTTTTCACGTGTTAAAATTTTTCCGTGCTTTTTCATTAAAAGATACAGTAATCGGTATTCATTTTTACTTAAATCGATCATTTCACCTCTGATTTCCATTCGTCCATTGTCCACATTTAAAGTAATGCCATTATGTGAAAGCACTTCACTATCCGTATCGGAATAGTTATAAGAGCGACGCAACAAAGCATTGATTTTAGCAATTAAAACATCTATCTGGAACGGTTTTGTGACAAAATCATCCGCGCCCATGTTCATCGCCATAATCATATCCATATTGGTACTACGACTCGAAATAAAAATAATTGGTACTTTAGAAACTTCACGAATTTTTTGACACCAATAGTACCCATCGTACACAGGTAAATTAATATCCATCAAAACTAATTGGGGATTCTCCTCTTGAAAATCATCCAATACATCATTAAAATCGGTTGTTCCAATCGTTTCAAATTGCCATTTTTGTAATTCCTCGCTAATTAATTCTCGAATGGTTGTTTCATCTTCGACAATCATGATTTTAGCCATGCAATCCCACCTCTTTTATTTCTAAATTTTCATCTTTCTTATCCTAACAAACTTCATTCTTTTTGGATATAGGACTTTATGATGATTTTTACACTATTTCAAAAATAGGCGCTAATAATTCCCATTCTGATAACATGATGAATTTGCCAACGAAAGCAAAAATACCATCTAATAATAACACAGACATATTAATTCCTAATATAATAGAAGCTTTTTCGACAATTGGCATGGACTTTTTATTTTTCAAAATAAGATATAAAACAAAGTTCGTTCCATAAGTAAAAACTGTTAACAACACAATTAACTCAATCATTTTACCACTTCCTATTTCGGACTTTTCATTTTTCCTTCAATAATTTACTACTCTTAATTATAGCATAATCTTATAAAAAAATCGGCAGAGTCCTAACCCTTAAGATAAACAACAGAATAGAAGCAGCCTCTTTGGAACTCGCAAGAATCGAGCCTTTTTTAAGAGTTGAAGGTCTCAATCCTTAAAAGACAAGTCCTTCAACTCTAGTATGTTCCATGTATTGGAATTGATACCAACGTAACGAAGTGTAGTCGATCAGACAACCTCAGTTTTTCTAATGATTATATTTGTCATACACTTCTTTTAACTGGTTTAAATCTATTTTTTTCATTTGGTACAATTTTTTGGTCACTTCATTTGCTCTAGCTGGATTTGAGTCAGATAAATAACATTTCAGTTCAGGATTGCCTGTTTGCCAACTGACTCCAAATTGATCTTCCATCCAGCCACACGGCCATTCTTTCCCTTTAGCAGTCACTTGTTGCCATAGCCGATCTATTTCCTCCTGATTTTCACAATCAATATAAATGGAGAAAGCCATGGTAAAATCAAAATCATGTTTATCTCGTGCATCCATTACTCGAAACGGTTGCTCCTGTAATGTGAAAAGTGCTTGCGCAACGTTCCCATCTTCATATTCAACTTTTTCAATTATTTCGCCTGGACCGAAAATCGCCAACCATTCTGATAGAGCTTTGGCTGCTTCGCCATATTTTTCATTAGCAAACATAAAGGTTGGTACAATTGTTTGTTCTTTTCCTGAAAAAGACACTTGCCAAGAGACACCAAATTTGTCCACTACCCAACCATATAAAGGACTAAAAGGATATTCCCCAAAAGGCATCAATATCTGTCCATCTGCTGTTAAATTTTTCCACAACGTTTCTGTTTGTGATAATGTTTTACATTCAACAAAAAATGAACTAGCTGGCGTAAAGGAAAATTCTGGTCCGCCATTTAAACCAATGATTGTTTGGTTCGCCAAGGTAAATTCAATGGTCATTAATGATGTTCCTTGAGGTTGATGCTCCTCATTAACGTAGTTCGTTTTACTTAGAATCGCACCTTTTTCAAAAATTGTTGTATAGAAGTTAGCAGCTTCTTCCGCTTGTGTGTCAAACCATAAACAAGGTGAAAATTTAGGCATTGTGGTTCCCTCCTTCGTTTTCTTTAGTGTAGTCAAAGATTGATAAATAAACAAAGAGAACGTTTTAGTATTTATTCATTTCCTTCTGATAGAATCGATAAATTGCTTGTTTTACTTCTTGAAGCAAGGAGGATTTTAAATGTCCCCGTGTCAAAAAATAAAAGGAACGCCAATACTTTTCACCTAACGTTTGGAAAGGAATTTTTTCAGTAATCGCTTTTCTTGAGAGCAACGATTGCCCCATGCCCAATTCCAACATTTTAACAATCATTTCATTATTTTTAACCGTCATGAGTGTTGGGCTTTGATTACTTTCTTCTAAATACTGTTGGGTATAATGAAAGACCCCAGAATCCTTTTCACGTACCAACCAATTCTGATTGGCAGGGTCCCCAGCTAAAACCAATTGATCCTGAATAATTTCTTCACGAGAGGCGCCTTTCGTAATTAATGGTTTTTCGATAAAGCCAAAATCAACTTGATGTTTTTCAACTTTTTCCACTACTTCTTCTGAATTGTTCATTTCTAAAACAAAATTGATCGTTGCATACTTTGTCTGTAAATGTTGCATCAGTTGCGGCAAATAATAAACTGCAAAAGTATTAGACGCAGCAATTCGGCAAGTTTCTTTAGGTAATCTCGCCTGATGAAGAGCTGTTAATGTTTCTTGCCAATCATCAGCTAAATTTAGCAAACGATTATACAAGACTTCTGCTTGCCTAGTAGGGACTACATCTTGTCGACCATTTCTTAAAAACAATGAACAGCCTAATTCTTCTTCTAATTGTTTGATTTGATTAGAAACGGCTGGTTGTGAGATATATAGGCAGGTAGCTGCTTTGGAAAAGTTCATTTGCTCATACACAATTTGAAAAGTCTTTAATAATTTAAACATAGGTATCCTTTCGATAACTTTCTATTATAAATATTATTTTAACTATTTATTTCTCAAATGTAAAAAATTTCGTTATACTGGAAGTAATGAACAAGAAAGAGAGATTTTTTCAATGAAAAATTCAGAAAATGATTATATCCAATCTTTATTCCAAATTCTTCCCGGCTTGCTAACAGCTTTCCTTGTCGCCTGCCTTAGCAAGTTTCTTGCCATCTGGTTACCTAGCTTAGGCGCCGCAACGATAGCTATTTTACTAGGAATCTTTTTGGGAAATACCTTTGTTCGCGGTGCCAATTTAAATCGCGGAACCAAAGTAGCCGAAAGTAAATTACTAGAATTTTCTGTTGTTTTATTGGGAACCACCGTGACCTTTCAAACGATTGCCCAAATTGGCTTACAAGGTGTCGCATTTATTCTCATTCAAATGTCGCTGACCATTATTTTTGCCTATTTGATCGGTAAAAAACTGGCTTTTTCTGATAATATGTCTTTATTGATGGCTGGTGGTAATGCCGTTTGTGGATCCTCTGCCATTGCTTCGATTGCTCCAGCAATTCAAGCAGATGAGGAAGAAAAAGGCCAAATCATTACTTTAGTAAACTTATTAGGAACCGTTTTAATGTTGACCTTACCCATTTTAAGTGGGATTCTCTATGGTACCAATTTGTTGGCTCGTAGCGCACTAATCGGAGGGACTTTACAATCAGTTGGTCAGGTTGTCGCCAGTGCCAATATGGTCAATGAGAACGCAGTTCAACTTGCGATGCTCTTTAAAATTATGCGAATTGTCCTACTCGTAGCAGTTGTCTATTTATTTGGACGTTTCAAGCAAAGTAAGACGGCAGAATCAGAGGCTGAGTTGGTAGAAGTCACCAAAAAAAGTAGCGCCCTACCTTGGTATGTAGTTGGCTTTTTCATTGCCTGTGTCTTTAATAGTTTGATTCATTTCCCCGTCGTGATCAGTGAGACTGCTCATTTCTTTAGTTCTTGGTTTGAAATTACTGCCTTGGCAGCAATCGGGTTACGACTCGATTTTAAAAAGTTTTTCCAAGAAGGCAAACGTTTCTTAATCTATGGTTTATCAGTAGGAACTGTTCAAGTCGGCCTAGCCATTTTGTTGTTGGCACTGCTACAGTTCTAATAAAAAAGTTTGACGTTAACACGTCAAACTTTTTTATTTCAGCTTATTCATGCTATTATGAATAAGGTTTTATTAACTTAAAGGAGTTTTTCGATGTTATTTAGTTTTAAAAAAAACGAATGGTTAGGCAATGAACGAAATGATCTATTTGCCGGTCTCGTTTCTTCTGTCGCCATTTTACCAGAAGTAATCGGGTTTGCGATTATTGCTGGTGTTCACCCGCTTTCTGCAGTGTTTGCTTCAGCAGTTACTTTACTTGTGATTACTTTTACGGGCGGCCGTCCGGCAATGGTTTCGGCGTCTGCTGGTTCAATGGCCTTAGTCCTTGCAGGCTTAATTCAAGCACACGGTTTGTCATACATGCTTGCTGCGACTATTTTAACAGGCTTTCTACAATTTATTTTAGGTTATTTAGGTATCCATAAATTAATGCGCTTTATTCCCAAGACAGTGATGTACGGATTCGTCAATGCGTTAGCCATTTTAATTTTCATGGCGCAAGTACAACAATTGCCTCATCAAACACTGTGGTCCTACGGCATGATTATCTGTAGTATCTTACTTATTTATCTATTACCTAAGTTTATTACAATTGTGCCTCCTGCTTTAATTGTTATTTTATTCATGACTATCCTGTCCTATTTTTTAAAAGGTCATTTACAAACGGTAGGTGATCTTGGTGAAATGAGTCAGTTTCATCCAGCGATCCGTTGGCCTAATGTACCCGTCAACTTAGAAACGTTGCGGATTATTTTACCTAGCTCTGTTGCCTTAGCAATGGTCGGGTTAATTGAATCTTTATTGACGATCCCCATTGTGGACAAAATGACAGCGAGCCAAAGTGATAGCCAACGAGAAGTTAAGGCGCAAGGATTCGCTAATATAATTACCGGCTTTTTTGGTGGTCAAGCTGGCTGTGCGATGATTGGGCAAGCGGTCATTAATGTTAAATCAGGGGGACGAAAACGGCTTTCTACTTTGATTTCAGGTATTACCCTCCTTCTATTCATTTTTGTTTTTAAATCTGTGATGGTAGCCATTCCTACAGCTGCATTGATTGGGATCATGATGACGGTGGCAGTCGACACCTTTGATTGGGAAAGTTTGCAGCTTTTCCGAACTTTTGAAATTACTGAAATTGTTATTTTACTCGTGACAGTGGGTGTGATCGTCTATACGCATAATTTAGCGATTGGAATTATTCTAGGTGTTCTTTTAAGTGGTCTTCTTTATCATTTTTTCAAAAAAGAACCAAAAAAAAGTTGCTAGCTTTAGCAACTTTTTTTATTTTTCCCAATATTTCTTCAACGCTTCTTTTTCTATTTTCTTAATGAACGCATCTTTGCCATCCATATATTTATCAATGCTATCGGGGTGTGCTTGGGCCAATTGCTTTTTTAATGTACCATATGTTGTAGCAATTGCCGGATTTTCTCGTAAATAATTTCGAAAAGCAAGATGGCGCAAAATTTCTTGCGTATTGTCAAACTGATAAATATGCACATGATGTGTTCTTTTTATCGGGCCTTTTCGTAAATAACGACGTCCTGATAGTCCAAATTCCCCCATATATTCATAACCGATTCTTTCAAATTCCCCTTGTAACAGGTCTACTTTTTCAATTTCTTCAACAATGACCAAAAAATCAATAATTGGTTTGGCTGCTAAATTAGGCACAGATGTGCTACCGATATGTTCAACTTTAAGACAATTTTCCTTTAGAATCTGTTTCAACGCTTGGGCTTCTTCTTCAAACTGTTCCACCCAGGCTGGTTGGTATTCAGTAACGATTACCCGCATGATTTCTTCCCTCTTTTCTATATCCGTTTCATATGTAAAATAGGAAACGGATTTCCTTGAGGATCTTCCTTTGATTCACCAATTACTTGAAACCCTTGAGATTGATAGAACTTCACAGCCCCTTCATTTTGTTTATTGGCATCAACAAAGACAATTGATTCTTGCTCTATTAATTTTTTGATAATTTCTCCACCATAGCCTTTACGAAAATAGACTGGGTCAATAAATAACATTTCCAAAGTTTGTTGGTTTGTTCCACTAAAGCCCACGCATTTCTGTTCTTCATTTAACCACATACTTAATTGAACTTGTTGAAAATAATCAGGTAAAACTACTTCGATTTTATCAATATCTGCCTGACTCAAAAACAAATGGGTAGCTTCTACTGAAGAACGCCATAGAGAAATTAATTGAGGATAATCGGTTTTTTTTACTTCTTTTTGGTTCAGCATTTTTAATTCCTCCCTATCTAATAAACAAAGTATACCACATTTTGTCTCTCTCAATTCCATAAAAAATAGTCAAATCAACCGTGTTTTTTCTGTCGATTTGACTGTCTCTCTCTATTAACTCTGATGGCTAAACGAGTAAACTAAGCAAAGCCACGATAGCTAAACCGCCTTGTGTTAAAATGATTTTTTTATCACTACTTAAGCTACCGTACGCCGCCACTAAAATAATATAAATCAATAAAAATTTTGTCATCTCCATCGTTGCTTGCGCAAAATAGACACTATAAATAAGTCCTGCACCGATTAGTCCATTATAGATTCCTTGATTTTTAAACAATGTAGTCACTGATTTTCTTTGTAACTCTTGCTTATCCATTTTAAAAACACGGCTTGTTGTCTCAGATGTTGGTACAATCGTTTCTAAATACATAATGTAGAAAAATTCTACCGCCACCAAGGTTACTAAAATTGTTGAAATTAATGTCATCTGCTCCCTCCTCCCATTCCTTTGAACGAAGTAATTTTATGTAATTTTTGCTATGATGTAAATAGATATGCCTAGCATTAACGAAAGGAAGAAACCTATGACTTTTCAAGAAACTATTAGCGCCTATATCCAAGAACGTTATCAGATAACGCCCGATTTTCCTTTTAAAAAACACCCAGACTATCTCGTCTTTCGTCATCCTAGAAATGCGAAATGGTTTGCTTTAATTATGCCACTGGATGCACAACTGCTCGGCGCTACCGAGAATAAGCAGCTCACTATTTTAACCGTTAAACTTGCGCCTGAATTGATTGCCTTATTAAAGAACCAACCTGGCTATTTTCCTGCCTATCATATGAATAAAGAGCATTGGTTAAGTCTTTCTGAAGAAATTCCGCTCTCACAAGTTTTTTCATTTATAGATGAAAGTTACCAACGGAGTTATTAAAAAAAAACACCCTACTCAAGGAGTAGGGTGTGAAAGATTATTTAAGCTTATTTGCTTAAAGCGTCTTTTGCTTGTTCAGCTAACGCTGTAAATGCTGCTGCATCGTTAACGGCTAAGTCAGCTAACATTTTGCGGTTGATATCAATCTCTGCCAATTTCAAACCGTGCATTAATTTAGAATAGCTTAAGCCATTCATGCGAGCTGCCGCGTTGATACGTGCAATCCATAATTTACGGAAGTCACGTTTCTTTTGACGACGGTCTCTGAATGCATAGTAATAAGAGTTCATTACTTGTTCTTTTGCTGATTTAAATAAAGTATGTTTTGATCCGTAGTAGCCTTTCGCTAACTTAAGGACTTTTTTACGACGTTTACGGGTTACTGTTCCACCTTTAACACGTGCCATGTTGAATTCCTCCTAATATCTTGTTTCTCTTGACGGTAATCTAAAAGTCACCGAGTTGTTTTATTTCATTCTTGCTAATTGTTGGCGGATACGTTTGTAATCGCCTTTTGCAACCATGCTTGCTTTACGCAATTGACGGCGTTGTTTTTTAGTTTTACCGTGGAAACGGTGAGATGTAAAGGCACGGCCACGTTTTAAGCCGCCTCCACCAGTACGTTTTACACGTTTTGCTAATCCGCGGTGTGTTTTTTGTTTTGGCATGACTAATTTTCCTCCTCAAAATCTTTGCTTCAAGTGAAAGACTCTAACAGTCACAACTGTCGAATATCCTTCTTGTAGAAATTACCAAAAGTCCGAATGCTCGGTCTCTTCGTTTACTTGTCGTTTTTCGGTGCCAGCGTTAGAAACATGCTGCGTCCGTCCATTTTCGCTTTTTGTTCCACTGTGGCGATGTCCGCAGTTTCTTCAGCTAAGCGATCAAGAACTTTCTGACCAATCTCTTTATGGGTAATGGCACGGCCTTTGAAACGGATAGAAGCTTTCACTTTGTCTCCTTTTTCTAAGAACTTACGTGCATTACGAAGTTTTGTATTGAAGTCATTTACGTCAATTGTTGGACTTAAACGAACTTCTTTGACGTTGATCACTTTTTGTTTCTTGCGAGCTTCACGCTCTTTCTTTTGTTGTTCGAAACGGAATTTTCCATAATCCATAATTCGCGCAACTGGTGGTTTCGCTCCTGGCGCTACAAGTACTAAATCCAAGTTTGCAGATTCAGCGATTTGTAATGCTTCTGCTTTGGTTTTTACACCTAATTGTTCACCATCTTGTCCGATCAAACGTAACTCGCGTGCACGAATGCCGTCGTTAACCATCATATCCTTTGCTATGGTCATTCACCTCCAAAATTTTTAAGAGAAAATCCTAACGGAAGTCTGCTTTGTTTGCTAAATGCAATAAAAAAACAGGTTCCTATCCAGAACCCGCCAACAGTCTGCCTTACTTAAAAAAATAAGGAATACTTTATCTAGCCCAGCGATATACTCAACTAAGGCGAGAAGCGGGTGCTTCTGCTTTCATTTCTCAACTTCACTAGTTTACCTTAGTTTATCCTAGTTGTCAATATATTTCCTCAAAAAAAAAACGAATCTAGCACTAGATTCGTTTGAACTCGTATTTTGATCATTAATAATTAGTGGACTGTCCCAATGTGACTTCCTAGAAACAAATGGTTCAACACATGGTGTGCATTTTCTATCCCCTAGGCGATCCCTGTAGTCCCTACAGTTCTTCTATTTATAAGGTTTCTCGTTTAGACAAGCCACGTTCTAAGATTTTTTGACTTCTAAGATACTCTGAATTTTCTGTACTTTCAGAAAAAGACAACTCTGTTTCTATCTCCTCTGACTCAATACAAATGAGTTCTTTGCCATACCATTGTGCTTTATACAACAGTTTAGCTAAAAATAAAGACCAAGCCAGTTCAGAACGATCATATTTTGGCGGCCGCTCATTACTGTGATGGGCTTTTTCAATACAAATAACATCGTAACTTGAAACCAATTCCGTTGTAATTTTGTTTAAAATATCCGTTCGTTGGTTGGCTATTTTTTCGCGAATTTTTGCGACTTTTATTTTTTGTTTTTGATAATTTTTTGCTTGCGAAAGATCGACACCTTTTTCTAAAGCAATCATTTTACGCTTGTTTAATTTTCGTTCTTCTTGACGTAGTTTTTGCTTTAAATGCTTTGAACAATAGCTTTTTTCGAAGCTTTCACCATTCGAAAGCAGCGCAAATTTTTCCCTACTGCTACAAATTCCCACCATTTTTTGTTGCTTTGTTTTCGTTTCAATCGGCGCTTCACACAAAATGGAAACATAATAATTGTGACTCGCACTCATAGAAATAGTTACAGATTTTATCTCCCCCAGCGGTTGGCGGTGTACCTTCATTTTAATTAAAGATTTCAATTTAGGTACTTTCAAATAACGATTATCCAAAATTTTGACCGTCCCATGTTGATTGTTCGTAGTGTAGGAATGCACCGTTTCTTTCTTTTTCTTTTTTGGAAAGCCCATCCCTTTTTCCCGATAAAAATTTTTAAAGGCTCGATCCAAATAAACTTGTGCATTTGCCAAGGCTAAACTATCAACTTCTCTGAGGACAGGGTATTGTTTCTTATATTTAGCTGGCGTTGGCATTTTAAACGTTTGTTGAGGATTTTTTCGCATCTCTTTGTAGATATCAATCCGGTCTTGTAACATTAAATTATACACCAAGCGAACACAAGAAAATGTTTTTTGAATAAACTCTTCTTGTTTTGAGGTTGGATAAAGTCTGTATTTATAAGCTTTCAGAGCCTTCATCTCATAACCACCCTACCAAGATAGTTAGAAAAGAAGCTGGTTATAAACCAGCTTTTCTTTTCTTCTCTTCAATTTTTTCACGGTACATTGCAACTTCGTCTTCAGCACAATAAACATAGTGTCCATTGAGAATTTCACGGAGCTCACGATCTTTTCCATCTGCTGCTGCAGGCTGGTAAACGATCCGTTTACGTGTGCGTTCATAGTCTGGATCTGGTAATGGAATCGCAGAAAGTAAACTTTCTGTATAAGGATGAACGCCGAAATTATAGACATCATCACTTGTGCCCATTTCCAATAATTTCCCACTGTGCATTACGCCAATTCGGTCACTGATATGTTTTACCATCGATAAGTCATGTGCGATAAACAAGTAAGTTAAGCCTTGTTCTTTTTGTAAATCTTGTAATAAGTTTACTACTTGGGCTTGAATCGACACATCCAAAGCCGAAATCGGCTCATCACAGATAATGAAACGTGGATTAACCGCTAAAGCACGAGCAATCCCAATCCGTTGACGTTGCCCACCAGAAAACTCATGAGGATAACGCGTACTGTGACTTGGATTTAATCCCACCGTTTTTAAAAGTTCATTGACTTTTTCTTCCCGCTCTTTTGGTGTTTTAGCTAATCCATTGACATCGATTCCTTCAGCAATAATATCATTGACTTTCATTCTTGGATTCAATGAAGCATATGGATCTTGGAAGATCATTTGAACATCGCGGCGGAATGCTTGCATGTCCGCTTTTGATTTAATTTTGCTAATGTCTTTTCCATCGAAAAGAATTTCACCAGCAGTTGGATCATATAAACGAATGACACTGCGACCAGTTGTTGATTTTCCACTTCCTGATTCGCCAACTAATCCAAAGGTTTCGCCTTCAAAAATATGAAAACTAATGTCATCAATGGCTTTTACTTCGTCTTTACGACCAACATTGAAATACTGTTTCAAACCAGTGACTTCTAATAGGACTTTTTTCTCTTCTGCCATTAATTACTACCTCCTGGATTTTTTTGACGCTCTGCATAAATTGCCCAACGACGAACAATCTCTGCTGGAGGCGTAACTTTTGGTGCTTGTGGTGCTAATAACCACGTTGCTGCTTTGTGTGTCGGTGATACTTCAAAATAAGGTGGTTCTTTTTCTGTATCAATTTTTAAAGCAAACTCATTCCGTGGATAGAAGGCATCTCCAGTTGGTGGATCTAATAAATCTGGAGGTGAACCTGGAATCGCATAAAGTTTGTCTTCTGTTCCTTCCATCGTTGGCATTGACCCTAAAAGTCCCCAAGTATATGGATGTTGTGGATTATAGAAAATTTCTTCTGCTGTTCCCACTTCAACCAGACGTCCACCGTACATGACAGCGACACGGTCAGCCACGTTCGCTACTACCCCTAAATCATGGGTAATGAAAATAATCGAAGTGCTAATTTTTTCTTGTAAATCTTTTAATAACTCTAAAATTTGTGCTTGGATGGTTACATCCAACGCTGTAGTTGGTTCATCTGCAATTAGAACTTCTGGATAACAAATTAAAGCAATTGCAATGACAATCCGTTGACGTTGTCCACCAGAAAATTGGTGTGGATAGTTTTTCAAACGTTTTTCAGCATTAGGAATGCCGACTAATTTTAGTAATTCTAATGCTTGCGCTAAGCCTTCTTTTTTTGAGACTTTATTATGTTTGATTAATGATTCCGCCACTTGTTTGCCAATTGGCATCGTTGGGTCTAATGAAGTCATCGGATCTTGGAAAATCATTGCGATTTCTTTACCACGAATGGCTTGCATTTGTTTTTCTGTTTTATGAACAATATCTTGCCCTTTAAACAAAATTTCCCCGTTATCAATATTGGCATTACTGCTCAACAAACGCATAATACTGCGGGTTGTAACAGATTTACCACTCCCTGATTCACCTACGATGGCTAACGTTTCACCTTTATAAAGATCAAAACTCACACCACGAATGGCGTTGACTTTACCTGCAAATGTATCAAAGGAGATTCTTAAGTCTTTAACTTCTAATACTTTTTCCATAGTCATTCACCACTCTTACTCTTTCATCTTAGGATCAAATGCGTCACGTAAACCATCAGCTAACAAGTTGAAACAAATCATGATAACTGAAAGTGTTGCCGCTGGAATCCACATTAAATATGGAAGGAAACGGAAAGTTTTGTATCCTTCGTTTAACAAGGTTCCCAAAGATGCGGTTGGTGGGCGTAAGCCTAACCCAATAAAACTTAGGAACGCTTCAAAGAAAATTGCCGATGGGATACTGAACATCATTTGGACAATAATGACACTTGAGATATTCGGTAAAATATGTTTAATAGCAATTTTCCAACGAGATTCGCCCAATGTTTCTGCTGCCATGACAAACTCTTGGTCTTTTAGTTTCATGGTCTGGGCTCGCACAATCCTGGCCATTGATATCCAGTTTGTAATAACCATGGCTAAAACAATCGAAACAATCCCTGGATCAAAGACTGTTAGCATCAAGATCATAACAACTAAGTTAGGAATACCAGAAAGAACTTCTAAAATACGTTGCATTACTGTATCGACACGACCACCGACTAACCCGGAAATCAGTCCATACGTTACCCCAATCGTAATATCTAGAATTGCCGCAATAAACGCAATTAATAAGGAAATACGTGTTCCCATAAATAAACGACTTAGGACATCACGACCTAAACCATCTGTTCCTAGATAAAAGTTTACGTTATCTGGAACGTTTGCTTGTGCATATTTATCAACTAATTGACCAGCAACTGTTGTTTTACCATTTAAACCATTCACGCTTTCCAAGCCAGGAATTCGTGGTGGTAAGTTAATGTAAGAAACATTTTGTTTCGTTGGGTTATGTGGTGAAACCCAAATGGTAATAATAGAGATAAAGATAATAACTGCTAAGAAACTCATTGAGATAACTGCAGCTTTATTCTTTTTCAAACGACGCCATGAGTCTTGTAAGAAACTTAAAGACGGTGTGGCAATACGCTCTCTTTCTTTTAGAGTTGAAGTGTTTAGAGGCTGAAACTCATCTGCCGGAATATCTTTAATCGCTTGTGGTAGATTATTTTTATTGACTGTTTCCATTAGCCTTTTGCACCTCCTGATACGCGAATTCTTGGATCAATTAAACCATAAAGTAAATCAACAATCAGAATTACAACAACTAACATTGTTGAATACAAAATAGTTACTGCCATAATTGTTGGATAGTCGTTTGTCATAATTGATTTTACAAACTGTTCCCCAATTCCAGGGATGGCAAAAATATTTTCTACTACTAAAGAACCTGTCATTAAACCAACGGCTAAAGGTCCTAATAAGGTAATCAATGGAATTAAACTGTTTCTTAACCCATGGCGGAATGCAACTTGCCAGCGACTCAAGCCTTTTGCTTTGGCTAATTCGACATAATCACTATGCAAGACCTCTACCATCTCGGTTCGAATAAACCTAGCCGAATCGGCCATGGGACTCATTGCCAAGGCAATAGTTGGCAAGATTGTGTAGGCAAAACCATTCCACATAGCAATTGGTAAGATTCTTAATTTCATTGCAAAAATGTATTGTAATAATACCGCGAAAACAAAGTTTGGAATAGAACGACCTAAAATGGCTAACAATGTTGCCAACGTATCTACCCAAGTATTTTGACGCATCGCTGCGATAATCCCCAATAAAATACCGACTAACGTACCAAAGATAATCGCTTGTCCTCCCAGTTGAAGGGATGGTCCAATTCGACCAGCTAATAACTTAGCAACCGGTTGGTTTTTAAATTGGAATGAAATACCAAAGTCCCCTGTAACCAGGTTCTTTAAGTAAATTCCGTATTGAACAATCACTGGTTTATCTAAGCCAGATTGTTTATTCAACATAGCGATTGTTTCTGGACTAAGTTTTTCTTGGTTGGTATAAGGCGTACCTGGTAATAATTGCATTAAGAAAAACGTAATCGTTGCGATTAACCACAAAGTGATAATCATGAAAAAGATCCGTTTAAGAAAATATTTTCCAAAACTATTCAATAATGACACCTCCGAGATTTTTTTGACTTCCTCAGTTATTTTCGTTAAAGTAATGACTAGATAGACCACAATAATAGATAGGGTGAACACATGAAAACTTTTAAATGGCCAATTATTACAGCCGTTATTTCCAGTATCGGCATTTTTCTTTACTTATTAATAAGTAAAGAACCTATCACTACCTCCTCATTATCAGATACCTTCTTTATCGTTTCGCTTTTCTTTTTAATTATCGGCATTGCTTTATGGATTATGTCCTCTGGCTTTTTCGATAACTTTCAGCGCTCAATGAAAAACGCGTTTCGTTTTAAAAAGAAAAATGAACCGAAAGAGTTTATCCCGCTTTCAGTCATTGGCGATGCACATCGCTCTTTCTGGCTAAAAACTGGGGGCATCTTACTGATTCTGTCTTTAGGCTTTCTACTATTTTACTTGGTCTAAGACAAGATAGCAAGAGGACCGTTGCCTTTTATTCCATGGCAAAGGTCCTTTTTTGTTTGCTATCGATCTTTTGTCAGGTTATTCTGAAATGTATGCCCATTTGTAGTCATACGTTGCGCCAGCAGGATGAACTGCGACATCTTTGACTTTTTCAGCACGTAAATGCGCTTCTGATTTTTGGAATAAAGGTACCACACCCATGTCTCCCATAATCGTTTTCTCTGCATTTAACATATCATCCCAACGTTTTTCAGGATCTGTCGCATCTGCACTACTTGCTGCTTTCACGAACTTGTCAAACTCTGAATTGTTATAACGTCCACGGTTATATGAGTTATCTGAAGCAAATAAGTCTAAGAAACTACTTGGATCAGCATAGTCAGCACTCCAACCACCGATTACTGCATCAAAGTCGCCTTTGTTTGAACGATCTAAACGAACAGAGAATGGAACCGGACTAACCGTTACCTTCACACCATCTAAAGCATCTTGAATTGACCCTTGAACAAATTCAACTGTTTTCTTAGAAGAATCTGCATCTGAAGAAAGAATATCCATTGTTAAAGTTGAAATCCCCAATTCTTTTTTCGCTTTTTCCCAGTATTCTTTAGCTTTTTTCGTATCATATTCAATTTGACTACCTGCTTCTTTAGCAAAGTCTTTGCCGCCACTTGGGTCTTTTGCCATATCTGCTGGTACTAAACCGTTTGGCTCGATAGAACCATCCCCTAAGATTGATTCAACTAACGCTTTACGGTCGATTGAGTAAGAAATTGCTTTACGTAAGTTCGCATTTCTAAATGGTGATTTTTCATCACGTTGATTTAGTTCCATATATTGTGTTGATGCTTCTTTTTGACTAACAAAAGCTGGGTCATTGGCCATTTGTTGGGCTAATTCACCAGAAAGAACGACATCGTCTGTTTGTCCATCTTGGAACAAGTTCAACGCGGTTGGTGATTCTTTCACGACATTCACATCTACTGAGTCCAGTTTCACAGTATCTTTATCCCAATATTGATCGTTTTTCTTGAATGACCATTTTGTATCTGTACCAGGACCATCAAAGCCGTCTAAGACGAATGGACCATTGTAGACAGCACTTTCGCTGTTTGATGCATAATTTTTACCATATTTTTCCACAATATCTTGACGTTGCGGGAAGAATGATGGGAAAGCTAATAAGTAATCAAAGTATGGTGTTGCTTTTTCTAAAGTGATTTCTAATTCTGTATCACTGACTGCTTTAATTCCTAATTCTGATTTATCTTTTTCCCCTTTAGCAATGGCATCACCATTTTTTACAGAGGCATACAGATAAGCATATTCAGAAGCTGTCGCTGGATCAACTGTTCGTTGCCATCCGTAAACATAGTCATTAGCAGTCACTGGTTTACCGTCTGACCATTTTGCATCTTTGTTTAATTTAATTTTGTATGTTAGTCCATCTTCAGAAACTTCTGCTTTTTCCGCTGCACCTGCAGGTTGGACTTTGTTATCTTTGTCTAAACGATAAATTCCTTCATATACATTATTTAATGCAATAAAACTAATTCTGTCTGTTGCTAGTGATAAATCAGCTGTTGGCATTTCTTGTTGTTCTGTGACACGTAAAACTTGTTCGCCACTTGCCTTACCGCCACCAGACGCGCTTGAGCTATCTGACGTTCCGCCGCCTCCACAAGCCGCTAAAGTTGTTACGCTAAATAATGTAATCACACCGAATGTTAATGACTTTTTCAATTTCATAGTGTTGCCTCCTAAAATAATACAATCTGTATTTTCTGAAAAATCAGAATTTAATAATTATTTATTGCTATGGAATATATCTTACATTTTTCATATTAAAATTGCAAGTCAAAATGTTAACTTTTTTTAATTTTTCTTCTCTTCCTATCAGAAACCACTCTTTTTCTTCCTGTCTTTTATTGCAATTCTTTTGTCAGTTTTCTAAACATTATGGTAAATTAGGAAGTAAAGGAGTGACAAAATATGAAAAATTCTACGTTTTTAAAGGATTTGTTTGCTATCGATAAAGCAAATGACGAATTATTTCGGTTAGTTGGTGTCGCAATTTGTATGGCAATTCCATTATTAATTGGTTATTTTTCCAATAATTTACTCATTGGGACCTTTGGCTCGATGGGCATTTATACGTTTATTTATTATCAGCCGCTTCCTTTGCCCCAATTATTGCGCAGACTGAATATTGTTGGCTTTTTTATTGTTCTGGGCAACAGCTTAGGAATGCTAAGTCACCATGTACCTTGGTTGATTCCCATTACAATTGCCATCGTCGCTTTTCTTGCACGCTTACTTTTTAGATTGTATGGCATTGAGAAGCCTGGTGCTTTGTTAGTTATCATGTCAACCGCAATGGGAACAAGCAACAATTTTCCTTTACATAAGATTCCCATCATGGCCAGTTTTGTTCTTTTAGGAGTAGTGACCGGCATTATCATGGGCATTGTGCTTCATTTCATCGACAAGCGCCCCTACGTTTTTCAAAAACGGATGTCTCTTCAAGAACGTCTTTATATCGATCCCGCTTCTTTATTAGATGCTTTGCATTATGCGGCCATTTTATTTTTAGCAGCTTATTTAAGTCAATCGCTTCATTTAGTCAACGCCTATTGGATGACGTTTACTTGCGCAGCCATTTTACAAGGGGAAAATTTACATTCTGTGATGCAGCGAAATGTTCAACGGATTCTAGGCACGAGTCTCGGTTTGTTGCTTTCTGCAATTTTATTAATGATTCCCTTTACACCTTTACAAACAATCGGTATCATTAGTATTCTATATGCAGCTTTTGAAGGATTCATTAACAGAAACTATGCGATTGCCAGCTTTTTTATTACCCCGATGTCCTTATTATTATCAAATCTTGCACGACAGCAAGTCATTAGTAATCTTTTAAACTATCGATTAGTCGGGATTGTGTTAGGTAGTTTACTTGGTTTTGCCGGCGCTTATGTTTTCACAACTGCGCTACGTTTCTATAATCGGGCCTACTCAATTGATGAAACCTTTGAAAATCAACAAGAAGAAAGAGGCGTTTTATGAAAATAACTTATCCCTTGCCACCAAATCTACCAGAACAACTTCCTCTATTAACGAACTGTCAATTAGAAGATGAGGCAATCTTAGAAAATCATTTGTATCAGCAGATTGATTTACCGAATCAAGAAGTTCGTAACTTAGTCTTTCGGGATGCTGTTTTCGATCATCTTTCATTAGCAAATGGCCAGTTTGCTTCTTTTGATTGTAGTAATGTGCGTTTTGAAGCTTGCGATTTTTCTAACGTCGAATGGCTGTCTGGCAGTTTTCATCGAGTGACTTTCCTTCGTTGCAATTTGACAGGAACGAATTTTGCAGATAGCTATTTAAAAGATTGTCTATTTGAGGATTGCAAAGCCGATTATGCTTCTTTTCGTTTTGCAAATTTTAATCTTGTTCACTTTAATCAGACTCGTTTAGTCGAAAGTGAATTTTTCGAGGTCACTTGGAAGAAACTCCTTCTAGAAGCTTGCGATTTAACCGAAAGTAATTGGTTAAATACTTCTTTAAAAGGATTGGATTTTTCCCAAAACACCTTTGAACGCTTGACTTTCTCACCAAACTATTTATCAGGTCTTAAAGTCACCCCTGAACAAGCCATTTATTTGGCAAGTGCCCTTGGTTTGGTGATTACCTAAGAAAATTTTAAAAAAATAGCCGAATAACTGGTTCTGTCGGTTCTTTCTTATTAAATTGTTATTAATTTTTTGGAAAAACCAACGGAACCATTTTACTTGTGCCTTATTTTTAGGTAAACTATCTTAGGTTAAGCAATCTCTTTTTTTGGAACAAGAGAAACTTTTGGAATCATTTCCTATAAATCATGAAGAGATTATGACAAACGTTCTTCTAATCCAAGAACGTCTTTTGTCCTATACTCGATTCTACTCAAAAGGAATGTCAGTGAATGAATATAAAAAAACAAGGCCTCGGTCAAGCGACGGGAAAAATCATTTTAATGGGGGAACACGCCGTTGTTTACGGCGAACCAGCAATCGCCTTTCCTTTTCAAGCGACAGAAATCACAGCCGTCTTTACCCCAGCAAAAACTATGCAGATTGATTGTGCATATTTTACAGGATTGCTTGAAGACGTGCCCCAAGAGCTAGCAAATATCAAGGAAGTTGTTCAGCAAACCTTACATTTTTTAAAGGAAGATACGTTTAAAGGCACTTTGACCTTAACAAGTACGATTCCCGCTGAACGAGGAATGGGCTCAAGCGCAGCAACCGCTGTGGCCATCGTTCGAAGCCTTTTTGATTATTTTGATTACGCTTATACATATCAAGAATTGTTTGAGCTTGTTTCCTTAAGTGAGAAAATTGCTCATGGCAATCCTAGTGGTATCGATGCCGCAGCAACAAGCGGCGCTGATCCCTTATTTTTTACTAGAGGATTTCCGCCCACACATTTCTCGATGAATTTATCTAATGCCTACTTAGTAGTAGCTGATACGGGAATTAAAGGTCAAACACGTGAAGCAGTGAAAGACATTGCGCAGCTAGCTCAAAATAATCCCACAGCAATCGCTGAAACAATGAAACAATTAGGTTCTTTTACTAAAGAAGCGAAGCAGGCAATTTTACAAGATGATAAACAAAAATTAGGTCAGCTAATGACGTTAGCGCAAGAGCAACTCCAGCAATTAACCGTCAGCAACGATATGCTGGATCGACTAGTGGCTCTCTCTCAAGAACATGGCGCTCTAGGAGCAAAATTAACCGGCGGCGGTCGCGGTGGCTGTATGATTGCCTTAACAGATAATAAAAAGACCGCACAAACCATTGCACAGACTTTAGAAGAAAATGGAGCTGTTGCTACATGGATTCAATCATTAGAGGTGAAAAAGTAATGCTTTCAGGAAAAGCACGAGCGCATACAAATATTGCTCTGATTAAATATTGGGGAAAAGCCAATGAAGAATACATTTTACCAATGAATAGTAGTTTATCATTAACATTAGATGCCTTTTACACAGAAACAACTGTGACATTTGATGCCCATTATTCAGAAGATGTATTTATTTTAGATGGTATCTTGCAAAACGAAAAACAAACAAAAAAAGTCAAAGAATTTTTGAACCTTGTTCGTCAACAAGCCGATTGTACTTGGTTTGCAAAAGTAGAAAGTCAAAATTTTGTGCCTACTGCAGCTGGTTTGGCTTCTTCAGCGAGTGGTCTAGCTGCTTTAGCAGGGGCCTGTAACGTAGCCTTAGGATTAAATCTTTCAGCAAAAGACTTATCACGTTTAGCGCGACGTGGTTCAGGTTCTGCTTGTCGTAGTATTTTTGGTGGTTTTGCTCAATGGAACAAAGGCCACTCTGATGAAACGTCGTTTGCTGAAAATATTCCAGCCAATAATTGGGAAAACGAATTGGCCATGCTCTTTATCTTAATTAATGATGGCGAAAAAGATGTTTCCAGCCGTGATGGAATGAAACGAACAGTAGAAACTTCTAGCTTTTATCAAGGTTGGTTGGACAATGTGGAAAAAGATTTATCCCAAGTTCATGAAGCAATTAAAACAAAAGACTTCCCTCGTTTAGGAGAAATCATTGAAGCCAATGGGTTAAGGATGCATGGAACAACCTTAGGCGCTGTCCCTCCATTTACTTACTGGTCCCCAGGCAGCTTACAAGCGATGGCTTTAGTTCGCCAAGCACGGGCCAAAGGAATTCCTTGCTACTTTACAATGGATGCAGGTCCGAATGTCAAGGTCTTAGTCGAAAAGAAAAACTTAGAAGCATTAAAAACATTTTTAAGTGAACATTTTTCAAAAGAGCAGTTAGTCCCAGCTTTTGCTGGTCCCGGAATTGAATTGTTTGAAACGAAAGGAATGGATAAATAAGCATGATTGAAGTTACTACGCCAGGAAAGTTATTTATTGCAGGAGAATATGCCGTTGTTGAACCTGGCCACCCTGCCATTATCGTTGCTGTGGATCAATTCGTAACTGTAACTGTCGAAGAAACAACAGATGAAGGCAGTATTCAATCTGCACAATACAGCTCTTTACCTATTCGTTGGACACGCCGAAATGGTGAGCTCGTATTAGATATTCGCGAAAATCCTTTTCATTATGTTCTAGCGGCGATTCATCTAACTGAAAAATATGCGCAAGAGCAAAACAAAGAATTGTCATTTTATCATTTAAAAGTGACGAGTGAATTAGATAGTTCAAATGGACGAAAATATGGTCTTGGTTCAAGCGGTGCGGTAACCGTTGGAACTGTCAAAGCCTTGAATATTTTTTATGACTTAGGTTTGGAAAATGAGGAAATTTTCAAATTATCAGCATTAGCTCACTTAGCAGTTCAAGGAAATGGTTCTTGTGGAGATATCGCCGCAAGCTGTTACGGGGGCTGGATTGCCTTTTCAACCTTCGATCATGATTGGGTCAATCAAAAAGTGGCCACTGAAACATTAACTGATTTGTTAGCAATGGACTGGCCTGAATTAATGATTTTTCCGTTAAAA
>NZ_JAHLRI010000109.1:0-3771 GCF_018919685.1 Enterococcus sp. S183_ASV_20 | reverse complement strand
TTGTCGTTAAAAACATTGTACCGTAAAAGGACTGTTATATGGCCTTTTTACTTTTACACAATTATACGGACTTTATCAAAATAGGAATTCTTGTAAATATCACAAATATTTGTAAAAAAATATCAAAAATAAAATATTATAAAAAAAACCGACCTTTACGGGGTCACTGGAACATCCCTAGAAATCAAGTAAAAAAAATCCAGAGGATTTTCTCCTCTGGATTCACTATTACTCTACATTTTTTAGTTATTTTATTATTCAATTATTCTCATTAAAAATTTTTCTTTCTATATTACTTAACACGAGATTCCGTTAATTCTTTTGCTTTAGAACTTCCTTTAGAAGCTAGCTCTTTTGCTTTCTCTGTTTGCTCACTGGCAAAATTACTTACTGATTCTGTTGCCTCACCAACCTTATCTTGTAAACTAACGGAATCTTCTTCATGTTGTTCTTCTGTCTTAATATCAACAACATTTACATTTACTTCAATAACTTCTAACCCAGTCATATTTTTTACTTCTTTTGTAATAATTTCTTTCATTTCATTGTAAATTTTATAAATATCTTTTCCATATTCTGCAACAATATCTAAATCTACTGCTACCTGTTTTTCTCCTACTTCAACCACTACACCTGATGTAACATCATCGGTATTCACTAACTTACCAGCTAAATTTGAGAAAAATCCACCATCAACCGTAAGCAATCCTTCTACTTTTTCTAAAGAAATGCCAATAATTTTTTGAATCACTTTATCTTCATACGTTAATTTTCCTTGTACATTTTCCTTCTTCGTTTCTTCCTTTACACTTACTTTTGTTTTCTCCATTTGTATCCACTCCTAAATATTCTTTATTTTATTTATTTTGGAAAAATTTTCCAAATAAATCCTCATTTTTAATATAACTCCCTATAAATACACCAATCCCAACCATAACTAATAAGAGAATTGTTTTAAAAAAACCAATAGTGAAAAAGAAAAGTGCTAATACCAATCCTATTAGTCCTCCAATAATTGGATACTTATATTCTAGGAACAATTCTTTCATATTCTCCCCTCTTTCTTTAAATCACTCGTTTTTGTTTTTGCTTACTCTTTCCTGAACGAGATATATTTTTGAAAACTACTTCTGCTTTTATTGAAGTATCTAATCCTATAAAAGTTTTAAGATATAACTCAATATTTTTTACTAATTGATTCGTTTGATTTATAATATCTAGATTGTCACTTGTATTTCCTGTAATACGTACTTTTATCTTTTTCTTATACATTTTTACATTTACTTTTGAATCCCTTAATAAATTGGACTGATCTAATTGCGACTGAACAATTCCTACAATAGCACTTTTTTTGATTTCTAATATTCCTTTGTCATCGTTTAATTTCACGGATGTTACTTCTGCTGGACTTAAAACAATCCCTAAAATAAATAAAAGGATAAAGACCATACCTATAACACTACCCCAGTACAAATATAGTTGAATGTAATTCTCTATAAAAGGATACTCTTCAAACTTAATAAAATAAATAGGTAATGAATACATGAACTGATAATGAACAAATACTGCAAATAAAAAAGTTCCAAAAACTAAAGAAATAAAACTAAACAAAATTTTTTTCCCTTTCGTCATCGATTCTCCCCCCACTTTCATGTGACTTTTACCACAATATAATTTTAGCAAAAGCCTTTCTCCTATAAAAATTTTATGCTTACAAGTTATACTATACATTAAGAATTCATTTACTTTAATGTACCTTCAACTCAATCAGAGTTAATCCAATTTTTTATTTTTTTGAATAGTTTCTTGGTATTAGAAAATTGTGTAATATCTTGAGTATTTCTATCTAACATCGATAAATCTACATAATAATCTGGCGGGACAGGTTGATTGTTAAACAATCATTTTCCCTTTATGGGCTTTATTGTCTCATAATAGCCAACAGTATATACAAACCACCAATAATTATCGGAATTTTGATTAGTAAAAAAACGTCCTAAATTAACCGAAGTATATCCTGCAGAAGGCATACCAAAAACTTTTACATTTGGATTATTCTTTAACGCTAAAAGTAAACTCTCAGCGGCACTTGCTGTGTTATTATTTATTACAACTGCAACTTTTTTCCCTAGTTTCTTTTTGTGTAATGATAATTTATAAAGATTCAGTTCGTTAATCGTTCCTGGAATGCCACCAAATAATTTACCATTTTTTAAGTAAACAGGATACTTTTCCTTTTTATTATTAATATTGCTAAAGAGCATTCCATTAGGAATTAAAGAACTCGCACCAATAATCATAGGTTCTTTCAGCCCGCCATAATTATTTGATAAATTTAAAACAATGTTACCAGAAGTATATTCGATTAAATCTGTCAACTTTGATGCATATTTAATTGAGAAGTTATCATCATTGCTATAGACACTTGGAATGTTAATAATTGTAAGATCCTCATACTTTGAAATACTTGGTAACTTAAGAGTTTCCATATTATCCATATCTTTGTCACTACTTATTTGTTTTACAGAACTATGTTTGTTAACACCATATACTAATGTATTTAAATTATCCACATTAGTTACTTTTCTACCGTATCTTGTTAATTCTAAAATATTCCTCCACTCATCTTTATTAGTAATTACTCCATATTGAGATATCGTATGAAGTACTTCATAACTCCTAGAATCAATCGATTTTAGAGGTAAAAAGAAAAAAGTAAGAGAAACAAAAATAATGGCACATGTGCTAATAATATAAAAAAGTAAATATTTTTTGATACTCATCCTGTTCATCGTCCTTAACAAGTAATATACTACAATATTTCACCATACATGGCTGTTCTAACTAATTCTATTTTTCATCAATGTACTTCTTTCTTTATATCTATAAATTGATTCATTAGCTTCTGGTATTCTTTTAGTTGTTCCTTTAAGCAAATCGTAAATATTCCACCCATGAAACTACCAAAAAACAACGAGCCTATTAATGAACCAAAAATAATAAATTCTTTTCCTACAAAAACTTGATGAAAGTTTGTTAGCATAACAAACATGAATAATGCATTAAATATAAAAAGGTTAAGGAATAGCTGAACACTAGAGAAATCTTGTTTTTCATCAAGAGCAATTGGTTTAAAGAAACGATACATAACATAATATTCACTGATCAATATTCCCATTAATAATATGCCTTTTACTATTATCAGCCAAGAAAAATCGATAAAAATAAGATCAAAAAAACAAGTACTGGTATAAACACAAATAGCCATCGAAATTGATAAACATATTGGTAAAAATTATGTCTCTTCAAAAAATCCATCTGTTTTTGAAAATTTTCTTTATCCGTTATATCCATATTAGCATCTCCCTTTTTTAACGATTACTATTGCTTATTCTATCGACTTTTTCCCTATTATTTACTTTGAATAAATCCTCTTTTTATTAGTGTTGTTAATATAGACGAAGCACACCGAAAAACAGCGCTTTCATAAAGGACAACTATAATAAGAAATAATAGTTAGTTTTATTAAATCATAAATACAGCTAAAATAAATCATACAAAAGTCCTAAATCAAGTTTTATTTTAAGTTTCTAACTTTGATTGCTTTAGTTAAAAATGACACAACCATCTTATATCTTATTCCATACATTTTCTTATTATATGATTTGTCAAATTAAGTTAGAATAAAATGCTTCTTGTACATAGCTCAAAAATATCTCAATTGGTGTTCTGTAATTCAATGATTTTCTTGGAATATGATTACGTTGATTG
>NZ_JAHLRI010000108.1:0-3969 GCF_018919685.1 Enterococcus sp. S183_ASV_20 | reverse complement strand
AAATAATTCTATCATTTTTTTGCAAGAAAACGATACCAAAAGTTCAATGCTTTTTTGGTGAAAGCGTTTTATACTATGTATGTAAACAAAATATAGGAGGCTATCAACATGAGAAAAGCATTGATTTTACCAACGAAATATGTTCAAGGGGAAGATGAATTACTAAACTTAGGTTACTTCGTTTCAACTTTTGGAAAAAAAGCGTTACTAATTGCAAATCCTGCTGACGTTGATCGTGTACGTCCACAATTGGAAGAAACAGCGAAAAAGTTTGACATTACCTTCGTAGAGGGTGGCTTTAGTGGAGAAGTAACGCGTGAAGAAACAAAGCGTTTGCAAAACGTTGGACAAAAAGAACAAGCAGACTGTATCATTGGTTTAGGTGGCGGTAAAGCAATCGATGCTTCAAAAGTCGTAGCAGAAGGTGAAAACTTAATTATTGTACCAACGATTGCGGCTCAAGATGCACCAACTTCGCATTCAGCTGTACTATATCATGAAGATGGCTCATTTGATGATTATGCTTACTTTAAACAAAGTCCAAGCGTCGTTATGGTTGATACAAAAGTGGTTGCCAAAGCGCCAACTAGATTTTTAGTTGCTGGAATGGGGGATGCCTTATCCACATATTTTGAAGCACGCGCAACACACAATTCATATTCTCGGGTTAATGCTAGTTTGCCAATGGGTTCAAGAGAAGGCTTAACGCCTGCTGCTAGCGGCACATATGCAGCTTTAGCCATGGCAAAACTTTGCTGGGAAAATCTACAGGAAGATGGGTTAAAAGCGAAATTAGCTTGTGATGCAAATGTGGTTACTGAATCATTGAATAAGATTATCGAAACAAATATCTTACTTTCAGGCTTAGGTTTTGAAAGTGGTGGTTTAGCTGCAGCGCATGCGATTCATAACGGTATGACAGTCTTACCTGGTGCGCACAGTTATTTACATGGTGAAAAAGTAGCTTTTGCAACGATTGCACAACTTGTATTAGAAGATGCAGCAAAAGACGAATTAGAAGCTGTTTTAGACTTTAGCGCTTCTGTAGGTTTACCATTAACGCTTTCAGACATTGGTGTCGATGAAATCACTTATGAAGAAGCGTTGGAAGTGGCCAAAATTGCTTGCATTCCAGAAGAATCAATTCATTCAATGCCATTCCCAATTGTCGTTGAAGAAGTAGCGAATGCAATCATTGTTGCAGATAAAGTCGGACAAGAATATAAAACAAGACATAAATTAGATTAAGGAAGTGTCCACATGAAAGCAGATATTTTACTCGTTTCACATAGCAAAATGATTACAGATGGTATTAAAGAGATGATTGAACAGATGAATGCCAGTGAAGAAATTACGATTCATTCACTTGGTGGCACATCAGATGGTTCATTAGGTTCAGATCCAATGAAAATCATTGACACGATTAACGAAGCGGACTCTGACCGAGAATTTTTAATTTTTGCCGATTTAGGCAGTGCCGTTTTAAGTTCAGAATTAGCTTTTGATATGCTAGAAGAAGACCAACAGAAACATTATCATTTAGTCGACGCACCATTGGTTGAAGGTGCCTTTGCGGCAGCAATTACTGCAGGTGTCTCAGATGATTTGACGCAAATTTTAGCAGAAGCTCAAAATGCTGGTAAGAAAGGGTGGAACTAAATGAAAAAAATTATTAATGAACCTGGTAAAATTGTCGAAGAAATGCTCCAAGGAATTGTGAAAAGCTATGGAAACCTTGTTCATCAAGTCGAAGATTCTCGCGTGATTGCTCGCAACGACTCATACAAACAAGTTGGGTTAGTATCTGGTGGTGGAAGTGGTCATGAGCCTGCACATGCTGGGTTTGTTGGTGATGGAATGTTAAATGCCGCAGTTTTAGGTGATGTCTTTACTTCACCAACACCAGATCAAATTTTAACAGGGATCCAAGCGGCAGACCAAGGGGCCGGTGTTCTGTTAATCGTAAAAAATTATACAGGCGATATTTTGAACTTTGAAATGGCCAAAGATATGGCTGATATGGAAGACATTCATGTAGAAATGGTCGTTGTCGATGACGATATTGCAGTCGAAGATAGCACCTATACCGCTGGAAAACGCGGCGTTGCCGGGACTGTTCTTGTCCATAAAATTTTAGGACATCATGCCCGCCAAGGTGCTTCTTTAGAAGAGCTCGTTTCTTTAGGAGAAAAGATTGTAGCAGCCACGAAAACAATTGGAGTGGCTTTAAAAGCAGCCACTGTGCCTGAAGTTGGCAAACCAGGTTTTACTTTACCAGAAGATGAAATTGAATTTGGCGTAGGGATTCACGGAGAACCAGGCTATCGTCGTGAAAAAATCCAACCATCGAAAGAGTTAGCGAAAGAATTAGTTGAAAAAACATTAAGTAGCTATGAGCAACAACCACAAACAGTGGGAGTACTTGTCAATGGCATGGGCGGCACGCCATTAATGGAACAATTTGTATTTATGAACGACGTGCTAACATTATTAGAAGATAAAGGTGTTCAAGTGACCTTCCATAAAGTGGGTAACTATATGACGTCTATTGACATGCAAGGATTATCTTTAACGATGATTGACTTGGCGACAAAAGACTGGCAAACAGCGCTAGAAAGCAATGTAACAACAATTTCTTGGTAAGGGTGATAAAAGATGGAATTAACAGTACAAGACATTCAAACATGGTTAGACAACTATTCAAAAGTTATTGAAGAAAAAAAAGACTATTTAAGTGAATTAGACACGCCGATTGGTGATGGGGATCACGGTAACAACATGGCTCGTGGTATGGCTGAATACAAAATTGCGTTTGACAAAAAAGTACCAACAACAATCACGGAGACATTTAAAGTCCTATCCATGGCTTTGATTTCAAAAGTTGGCGGAGCTTCTGGTCCTTTATATGGTACTGCGTTTATGAATATGACTAAAGCGACAAAAGATTTGGAAACCATCAGTTCGCCAGAGCAATTAAAAGAAATTGTTCAGCAAGGTCTAGCTGGGATTCAGATGCGCGGCAAAGCTGAACCAGGAGATAAAACGATGGTTGATGTCTGGGCACCTGTTGCTGAAGTAATTGGAACGGAACAATTTAATGAAGAAAAAATTGAACAATTTGCTGAAGCAACAAAAGATTGGGTGGCGAAAAAAGGACGTGCCTCTTATTTAGGGGAACGAGCAATTGGTCATATTGATCCAGGAGCAGCATCTAGTGCATTATTATTTGAAGAACTAGTCAAAGTAATCAATCAATAACAGTGAGAAAAAAGTTTAGCAAGTGCCTCTCTTGAAGCGCTTGCTAAACTTTTTTATAAATAATGGTTTCTTTTGTTCATTTATGGGATAATTTAAGTAACAAAAAATAACAAAGATAGACAAATGGGGGATTTAAAGATGAAAAAGCATGTGATTGTGGGATGTTTATTAATCGTTAGCTCAATGTTTGTAAGTGCTTGTGGAAATTCATCAGACGTGACCACAGAAAAAACCAGTGTCACAAAACAAGTCGAAGCTACGAGACAAAGCACATCCTCTTCCGTAGACCAAACCAAGTATGATGCCATTATTACAGAAGCTAAAAAGTTAACGGCAGAGGGGCAATATAAAGAATCAGAAGAAAAATTAGCTACGATCCCTGTTAGCGATTTAGGGAAACCACACTATTCGATCGTTAAAGAAACGGTTGAGAAACTAAATAATCAAAATAATGAAGGCTTAAAAAGACAAGAAGAAGTCGCGGTTGAAAAGCAAACGAAGTCGAGTCCGGCACCAACGGAATCACTTAAACCAATTCCAGATGAATTTGCTAAATGGGCAACCACGTATCTTTTTTATTATCCACGAGGAGATCAAAAGCAAGCGGGGTTAATCATTGAAGCGAATGGAGCGGTCACGCAGACGAATACGAATGGCGAAATTTACACAGGAAAAGCCGAAATAAGTGGAGCTTCGGGCACTATTTTAAGT
>NZ_JAHLRI010000107.1:0-4131 GCF_018919685.1 Enterococcus sp. S183_ASV_20 | reverse complement strand
TGAAGATGAAAAAGTAATTGTAAGCTGCCGTGAGGCAGTTTCACATGGTTTTAATTAAAAGTATGAATTATTCAGGAACTTATCTTGTGGTAAACATTCCCCATGTACTTCGGTAATTCCTACTTCTGCAGCAATCGTTTCTGCGACGGATTCTTGATCCCCCGTCAGCATTAAAATTCGTTGAAGATGTAATTGGTGTAATTTTTCCATAGTCTCTTTTGCTTCTGGTCGTACTGTGTCTGTAAAAGTAATTCGGCCTAAATATGTGCCATTACGTGAAATATGAATGGTCGTTTTATCAATTTTTTCAGTTGTTTGAGACTCTTGTGTCACAAAATTCTTTTTACCTACCCGTATCTCAGCACCATCCACAAATGCCTTCACGCCAGCACCAGAAACTTCCGCTAGATCTGTAATATTTTTTAATGGGACATCTTGCTTTCTGGCATAAGCAACAATTGATCTAGCTAAAATATGACTTGATTCTTGTTCCACGCTTGCTGCCAATCCCACTAATTCAGCAGCAGTTATTTCAGCATTGATTGGTTGGACTTGATCAACAGAAAGTTGTCCTTGCGTAATCGTGCCTGTTTTATCAAACGCAATCGTTTTTGCAGAAGCTAATTTTTCGACCATCGTTCCCGATTTAATAACGACCCCATGACGACTTGAACGACCCATCCCTGCCACTAAAGCAATTGGGGCAGATAGAATTAAAGGACACGGCGAAGCAACCACTAAGACTTCCGCAAAACGTGTCGGACTTTTTGAAACAAACCAAGCAACACCTGCAATTAAGTAGGCAATTAGTGTAAAAGGTACCGCATAGCGGTCTGCTAAACGTACAAAATGAGCTGGACGCGCCGCAGATTCTTTCACTAAGTTCACAATCGTTTGATATTGACTGTCGGCTACAGTTTTTTCAGCAACCATTTTCAAAGAGCCATCACCATTCACGGAACCCGACATTAATTCATCCCCAGGATTTTTTTCAATTGGTTTTGATTCTCCTGTTAATGAAGATTCATCGACTGTTGATGTCCCGGTTTTTACCAAGCCATCAACTGGAACTAGTTCCCCTGGTTTTACTACTAATTCATCGCCAACATTGATTTCCTCAACAGAAACATCTTCTAAATTTTCGCCATTCAAGCGATGAGCTTTTTGTGGCGAGTTATCCAATAATGACTTCAGCTCTTGGTTAGCTTTTCCAGCGGCATAGTCTTCTAATGAATCACCACCAGTCAACATAATTAAAATCATCAAACTGGCCCAGTATTCTCCCACAGCTAAGGTTGCAACGATAGCGGTAATCGCTAAAATATCGACACCATATTTTCCTTCACGTAAGGTTTGAATCATTTCCCAGAACATCATTAACGCCATTACAGAACCTGTTATTAAAATAATGCCATACGCCCAATTCGGCTGATGTAAAATAAATTCAAATAATAATGCCAAAACTCCTGTTATAATTGTAATCCCCAATTTTGTTACATGCTTCATCTCTTTTTCTCTCCCATCATTCACTTTACATTATTGAGCGTACCTTTTCTGTTTTGAAAAAGAAAGTGAAAACGCCTAAATGAAAACGACTTTCATTATCATAGGATAGTTGCTGTAGCAACGTTTACTTTCTGAAAAGTAGTTATGTAAAAAAAACACAGACCATCGTTCATTCGCCGATGGTCTGTGTTTTTATTTCCAAAAATCATCAAAAATTGTAATGGGTAAATGCCGTTTGTGTTGTCCTTTTTTATACCAGTTTTCAATTGTTTGTTGATCTGTTTCCGAGACTTTTTTGCCTTCCAAATAATCATCAATGGCATCATACGTGACACCTAAGGCAACTTCATCTGCAACTAACGGTTTGTCATCTTCTAGATCAGCTGTTGGTATTTTTAAATACAAGGCTTCTGGTGCCCCAAGTTCTTTCAGCAAAGCTTTTCCTTGGCGCTTATTTAAACGAAATAACGGTAAAATATCCGCTCCGCCATCGCCATATTTGGTGAAGAAAGCTGTCACATTTTCGGCTGCGTGGTCTGTGCCAATTACTGCGCCAGCATTTTCGCCAGCTACTGCATATTGTGTAATCATACGTTGACGTGCTTTCATGTTCCCTTTATTAAAATCGCTAATTTGAACGCCAGCGTTTTCTAGCGAACCAACCATTGCATCCACTGCTGGTTTAATATCCACTCGTAAAGAAACATCTGGCTGGATAAAGGCTAGCGCGGCTTGTGCATCAGCTTCATCTGCTTGCTCACCGTATGGAAGGCGAATCGCAATAAATTGATACGACATATCTCCTGTTTCTTCGCGCATTTCAGTCATCGCTAATTGTGCTAAGCGACCAGCTAATGTTGAATCTTGTCCGCCACTAATTCCCAAGACAAAGGTTTTTAAAAAAGGATGTTTAGTTAAATAAGCTTTCAGAAAATCAATACTTTTACGAACTTCTTCTTTTGGATCAATTGTCGGTAAAACACCTAACTCTTGAATGATTTTTTCTTGAAGTGTTGTCATTTCTAGGCCTCCTTATTCACCGTTTCCGTTAAATGTTTAACGTCTTTACGCACTTTTTCCAATAAATTCATTTTGTGGTTCCAACAATCTGTTGAAAGGTCCACTGGATATTTCTGCGGATTCAAGTCCCGCTTGTATTCTTCCCAAAGTGAATCTAAATTTTCTTTTGCATATTGTTTAATTTCATCTAAAGTTGGTAATTCGTACACACGTTTTCCTTCAACGAAAATATCTTGGAGTACTGGCCGTGCTTCAAAATCACGGACATACTTATTAATAAAGGTATGAACGGGATGGAACATATAAATTTCTTCTTCTTGGCGAGGATCTTCGTTCCAAAGTGTCACATAGTCCCCTTCTGACTTTTTATCAGATTTACGTGTAATACGCCAAACTTGTTTTTTTCCTGGTGTTGTCACTTTTTCAGCATTGCTAGATAGTTTAATGGTATCTTTCATTTGACCATCTTCACCTTCAATTGAAACTAATTTAAACACCGCTCCTAAAGCCGGTTGATCATAGGCCGTAATCAGCTTGGTACCCACGCCCCATACATCAATTTTTGATTTTTGCATTTTTAGATTCAAAATCGTATTTTCATCTAAATCGTTCGATGCATAAATTTTTGCTTCAGTAAAGCCTGCTTCGTCCAGTTGTTCACGAACTCGTTTAGAAATATAAGCCATATCGCCACTATCAATCCGCACGCCTAGGAAATTAATTTTATCACCCATTTCTCGAGCTACTCGAATTGCGCTTGGCACTCCCGCTTTCAAAGTATCATACGTATCAACAAGAAAAACGCAATCCCGATGTGTTTTGGCATACGCCATGAATGCTTCATAATCATTTCCATACGACTGAACCAATGAATGGGCATGAGTCCCACTAACCGGAATACCAAAAATTTTACCAGCACGAACATTACTTGTCGCGTCCGCCCCACCAATATAGGCGGCTCTTGTGCCCCAAATGGCAGCATCTAATTCTTGTGCCCGGCGTGTTCCAAATTCCAATAAAGGATCATCGCCTATCACGGATTTAATTCGAGCCGCTTTTGTCGCAATTAATGTTTGGAAATTCACCATATTTAGCAAGGCAGTTTCTACCAATTGACATTGTGCCAAAGGACCTTCAATTTGAATTAACGGTTCGTTATTAAAAACCAAATCCCCTTCTAAAGCAGAGCGTACAGTACATTTAAATTCAAAATTTGCTAAATACGTCAAGAAATCTTCTGGATATTCTTCAACTTCTCGGAGATATGCAATATCAGATTCTGTAAACGTTAAATTTTCGAGATAATTGACTAAACGTTCTAAACCTGCAAAAATTGCGTAGCCATGATTAAAGGGCATCTCTCTAAAGTAACATTCAAAAACAGCATGTAAATCTGCTCTCCCTAATTCCCAGTATGTTTGCATCATATTGATTTGATACATATCTGTATGCAATGTCAAACTATCATCTGCATATGTATAGTCCATCGTTTTCTACCTCTATTCTTTGTATTAAAAACTTATTTATATCCTGAATAATTCATACTTTTAATTAAAACCATGTGAAACTGCCTCACGGCAGCTTACAATTACTTTTTCATCTTCA
>NZ_JAHLRI010000106.1:0-4316 GCF_018919685.1 Enterococcus sp. S183_ASV_20 | reverse complement strand
AGAAAATACATCAATTTTGATAAGTAGAAATGGTAAAAACATTGTATAGCATTTTACACAGGAGTCTGGACTTGACTCCTATTTTGTATTATTTATAATAAAAATGTAATTTTAAATTTAAATAAGGAAGGGAGCAAATTTAGTTTGTTTGGAAAAAACAATAAGCATATGATTTTAAAAAAAGGGAGAAAAAGAGTATTAAAGTATAGCATAAAAAAATTAAGTGTGGGTGTTGCATCAGTATTAGTTGGTGTAGGCCTTGTTTTTGGGGCAACTGGAATAGTTAATGCACAAATGGGTGAAGGAAGATTAGTAAATTATTCTGCTTCAGGAAATACGTTTCAAGAAAATCCGGGATATACGAAGAATTATAATTTCTCGGATTTACAATTCAACCCTAAAGCAATAACTGGTGATGTGTTACAAGGAAATACAATTGATTTTGAGGTTTATGGGAAACATAATATTGCAGCTTCAACTGCAAACTGGGAAATTCGTCTTCAATTAGATGAACGATTGGCCCAGTATGTTGAAAAAATTCAAGTTGATCCGAAGAAGGGCGTAGGAAATAGTAGACGAACTTTTGTAAGAATTAATGATTCGCTTGGCAGACCTACAAACATTTGGAAGGTTAATTACATTCGAGCAAATGATGGACTATTTGCTGGGGCAGAAACAACTGATACACAAACTGCTCCTAACGGTGTGATTACATTTGAAAAAAATTTAGATGAAATTTTTAAAGAAATTGGTGCAGATAATCTTAAAAGCGACCGTTTAATGTATCGTATCTATTTGGTAAGTCATCAAGATGACGATAAAATTGTACCTGGAATAGAAAGCGCTGGTTACTTTTTGACAGATCAAGATGATTTCTATAATAAGTTAGATGTATCCGAAAATAATTCTGATCAATTTAAGCATGGATCGGTAAATACTAAATATGAAGAAGCTAATATCCAAACAAAAGACGGTTCTGGGTCTACTGGTGCTAATGGAGCTATAATTTTAGATCATAAGTTAACGAAAGAAAAGAATTTTTCTTATTCAACTTCTGCAAAGGGAACGCCTTGGTATGCTAACTACAAAATCGATGAACGTTTAGTACCATATGTATCTGGAATACAAATGCATATGGTTCAGGCTGATAAAGTGGCATATAATGTTTCGTTTGAATCAGGAAAAAAAGTGGCTGATTTAGCGATTGAGCGACGTGAAGGTCATGAGAATTATGGTATGGGTTCAATCACTGACAATGATTTAACTAAACTTATTGATTTTGCTAATGCTAGTCCACGACCTATCGTTGTTAGATATGTTTTACAACTGACTAAACCTTTAGATGAAATCTTAGAAGAAATGAAAGCAGCGGATAAAATCGAAGAAAATGCGCCATTTGGTGAAGATTTCATCTTTGATTCTTGGTTGTCGGATACGAATAAAAAATTAATCCAGAATACTTATGGAACAGGTTATTATTATTTGCAAGATATTGATGGTGATGGAAACCCTGACGATAAAGAAGAGAGCGGAGACACGAATCCATATATCGGGAAACCTGAATTAGAAGAAGTATATGATGTTGACACAACAGTTAAGGGGAAAGTATTCATCCACGAGTTAGCGGGAACAGATCACAAAGCGCAACTTGTTGATAAAGAAGGTACTGTATTAGCAGAAAAAACTATCGCTCCAAATGAAAAAGATGGGGCTCCAATTTCAGATACTGTAGAATTTGAATTTACGGGTGTAGATTCAAGTAAACTAATCGCGAAAGATGAATTAAAAATCCAAATCGTTTCTCCAGGTTTTGATAAACCAGAAGAAGGTTCAACCGTTATTAAGGAATCACCAAAAGCGGTTGATAAACAAACCGTGGTAGTTGGATTTAAACCAGATGCTAAAGAATCAATTCGGAATAATAAAAACTTACCTGAAGATGCAGAGTATTCATGGAAAAAAGAGCCTGATACTTCTAACGTTACTGATAGTACGAAAGGTATTGTAACTGTTAAGATAGGAAATCGAACTTTCGACGTGGATGTAGAGTTTGCTGTAAAAGCTTCTCAAGCTATGGAAAATGATGCAACATACGTACCTATAACAACAACCCCAGAAACGACAATTCAAAGTGGTAAACCTACATTTGATAAACCAGATGTTCCTCTAGCTAACGATGCCTTTTCAATTTTAGATGTTTATAATAAGGACTTCGGCAATGCAAGTGTTGACGCAAATACTGGTATTGTTACATTCACTCCAGCTAAAGGTGTAGGAGAATCGGAGCCGATTACTGGAACAATTCCTATTAAAATTGTTTACCAAGATGGTTCTGTAGGCACGACCGATTTAGCAGTAACTGTAAGTAAAAATATTTATGAAAATCCAGGAGAAAACATTCCTGCAGGCTACCACAAAGTAACCTTCACCGCAGGAGAAGGAACAAGTATTGAAAGTGGAACAACAGTCTTTGCAGTGAAAGACGGCGTAAGCTTACCAGAAGATAAACTTCCGGTGTTGAAAGCAAAAGATGGTTATACAGATGCGAAATGGCCAGAAGAAGCAACGCAACCAATTAAAGCAGATGATACAGAATTTGTATCAAGTGCAACAAAATTGGATGATATCATTGAAAACCCAGGGGATAATATTCCGGCTGGCTATCATAAAGTAACCTTTACTGCAGGAGAAGGAACAAGTATTGAAAGTGGAACAACAGTCTTCGCAGTGAAAGACGGCGTAAGCTTATCAGAAGATAAACTTCCGGTGTTGAAAGCAAAAGATGGTTATACAGATGCGAAATGGCCAGAAGAAGCAACGCAACCAATTAAAGCAGATGATACAGAATTTGTATCAAGTGCAACAAAATTGGATGATAAATCTGATGCTGACAAATATACTCCTGAAGGTCAAAAAGTGACTACAGAATTGAATAAAGAACCTGACGCATCTGAGGGGATTAAAAATAAGAAAGATTTACCAAAAGATGCTAAGTATACTTGGAAAGAAAAAGTAGATATTAGTACAGCTGGAAATAAAAAAGGTACGGTTGTAGTGACATATTCAGATGGATCATCTGATGAAGTTGAAGTAGATGTCACAGTAACAGACAATCGCTCTGACGCTGATAAATATGAGCCAACAGTAGAAGGTGAAAAAGTAGAAATCGGTGGTAAAGTAGATTTAACAGATAACGTTACTAACTTACCAACGTTACCACAAGGAACAACAATAACAGATGTTACTCCTGGTGGTACAATCGATACTAATACACCAGGTAATTACGAAGGTGTCATTGAAGTAACGTATCCAGATGGTACAAAAGATACAGTAAAAGTTCCAGTAGAAGTAACAGACAATCGCTCTGACGCCGATAAATATACACCTAAAGGTCAAAAAGTAACTACTGAATTAAATAAAGAACCAGAAGCATCTGATGGAATTAAAAATAAATCGGATCTACCAAAAGGAACTATGTATGTTTGGAAAGAAAAAGTAGATGTGGGTATACCTGGAAATAAAAAAGCTACTGTTGTAGTAATATATCCAGATGGATCTAAAGAAGAGGTAGAGGTTGTTATTTCTGTAGTAGATAAAAAAGCGCCGAATAAACCTCAAGTTGATCCTATTACAGATGGTGACAAAATTGTTACTGGTAAAACTGAACCAAATGCAGATGTAACAGTAACGTTACCTGATGGAAGTCAATACCATGGCACAGCTGATAAGAGTGGTTACTTTAAAGTTAACGTTCCTAAATTAGAGGCAGGGACAAAAGTAAAAGTAACTTCAACTGATGAATCTGGCAATACTAGTGAACCTACTGATGTAGTTGTTTCGTCAAATGAATTAAACGGTGGAAAAGGTAATGGAACAGACAGTAAGACTAACAACAATCAAGATAAAAAACAATTCTTGAAAACTTATCCTAAAACAGGAGAGGTTGATAGTAATATTTATACTATTGCTGGTGGTTTAATATTGTTAGGAACTTTAGGGTTATTAGGGTATGAAAAATGGAAAAAAGAGGATGAATAGAAGTTTAAATTATTAAATATTCTCTGAAAAGAGGAAGAAGTCTCTTCCTCTTTTTGTTTTATTGTTGTTTATTTAAATAATATTGTGGATTTTATTATTTTTTATTAAAATAATGTTGATATTAAAATGAGTAAATAATTACTAGATAATATTTATTTACTTATAGTAAAAGTTCATATTTAAGTAAAGGAGTTTTTTTTGAGTCAAGTCCAGACTCCTGTGTAAAATGCTATACAATGTTTTTACCATTTCTACTTATCAAAATTGATGTATTTTCT
>NZ_JAHLRI010000105.1:0-4323 GCF_018919685.1 Enterococcus sp. S183_ASV_20 | reverse complement strand
GCTAAGCCAACTGATTGAGAATTAGAAACAATCTGCAGTAGGGAAGAATCATTTACACAAAATTATTGACGCTCCCAATCTATTAGTCGATGAGTCAAATATTATATCATTTTTATTTGAACAGTGTATCTTTGGTATTAATTATTTGAAAATAATCCAACATACAATTTAAGAGGTATAAGTAAATGATGACTATAGATGAAGCAAAACAATTAGCAAATTATTTTTCAGTTGGTTCGGCGGGATATATTTTGAACTTTAACAATGTAACGTGGAACATATTTACAAAAAAAATCGTAGGTGTTGAACTACAAAATCATTATGGAGGTTCAAAGGGAGTATCCTTTCAAAAGTTTCTTGTCGATGATCAATTTGATGATTCGTTAAAGAATAAGTTAATCCATTCCTTAAAAGATATTATGGATCAAGACAAGCAATATGAATCTAATGAAATGAATCCAATAGTTCAGTTACTTTTGGAGGATGCATTTAAAGAAGATGATTCAACTATATTAAGAAAAACAAAGTTTTCAAGCGAGATTGATTTACTTTATATCCGACAGCTACCAATTAGGATTCAAACAGATATTAAAAACAAAGATTTTGACTCTGTTCTGACAAAAGCAAATACCTTAATTGATGAAGTTTTAAAATTTATTATTGAACATACGGAAGGATCGATTGTTAATACTAATTTATTTAAATCAAAAGAATTAAGAAAAGAAGCATTTGAGCGTCTTAATATTAAAACTGAAACAGATATGGATAATAGAATTAAAGCACTCATTGGAGCACTCAATACATTATCAGATAAAATACTTGAAATGAGGAACAGTCAAGGAGATGCTCATGCTCATGGTTCCAGAAGAATAATAATCAAAGAAGAAGAAGCAATACTTGCTGCAAATTCTTCTTTGATTTTGTGTGAGTATCTTTTTACTAAGTATAAAATGCTGAACGAAAAATAGATTCGAATATATTATAAACTATTAAATTAAATCGATATATGATATAATTAGGTATGAAAAAAATATCTTTTGAAACATTTAAAAGACCTAATGGTCACGATGAATTTTTAGAATGGTTGGAAACATTACCAAAAAAAGATAGTGCAAAACTTTTACGTACAATTGAAGAAACAGAAAAGAATGGGATGCTAGTAGCTCAACGTTTGAAATGGGTGAAAAAATTAGACACTAATTTGTACGAATTAAGAAGTAAGGTAGGATCAAACATCCAAAGAGCTATCTATTTCCATGTGGTCAATGGAAGGTATGTCATTACCCATGGATTTACTAAAAAAACGGAGAAAACACCAATAAGTGAACTTAAACATGCAAAAGAACTTAGAGAGGAGTGGTTCACAAATGATGATTAAAAAATTGATTGAAGAAAAGCAAAAAGACAAAGATTTTGCAGAAGCATATGACCGTGAAGGAAGAAAACTCGAAACTGCGGTTGCTCTTTATCATGCACGGGAGGAAGCAGGCCTAACTCAAGCGGAGCTTGCACAAAAAGCACATACAACTCAATCTACTATTGCTCGAATTGAGAGAGGGGATAACGTATCTTTCGATAAACTTGATGATATCGCTAGGGCATTAGGCAAAAAGCTGGTAGTAGAATTTGCTTAAAAGCGAGTTGAAAATATACCTATAATAGGCTCCTAACTAATCAATTAGTTTAGTGGGCCTTTTTGTACTAAATAGATAAAAATTGTCCTATAGTGTGAAAGTCAATAAATTTTATACAAAAATTACTTTAAAGAGACATAAAGAGAAAGGTACAATAAATGAAAACCATAAATCTAATAAAAGTATTTATAGCATCACCAGGTGATATAGCAGCAAAGAGGAATGAAGTAGAAGAAACCATATATAGATGGAATATAGAAAATACAGATAATACAAAAGTAATTTTGATGCCAATTCGATGGGAAACGAATGCGATTCCTACTTATATAAATAATAGCTCTGGGCAAAGTGTTATTAATAAACAAATTGTAGAAAATAGTGATATATTATTAGCGATTTTTGGCCATAAGTTGGGTTCTCCAGTTGATAATTATAGATCGGGAACTATAGCAGAAATTGATTACTTTTATAAAAATAGCAAAGGCGAGGTAGGGGTTTTTTTCTTAGATGAACCAGTTCCACAAGTTTTGGCTGAAGAGTATATAGAAGTTAAGAAGTACAGGGACTCTTTAGAAGATAAGGGTTTTTATGGAACATATAGCAAAGACAATATCAGAAGGTTTCTCACAAAAAAAGTTAATTATTTAATTGAGAAAGCACAAAATAATTTAGAATCAAAACGCTTTGATTTAGATTCTATTTCTTACAAGACACCTTCAGTAATTAACAAAAAAGTTACCGGAACTGATAAAGATTTTGATGACAACTTAGATATTTTTGATCCAATAGAATTTGACAACGATGAAAGATTGCTGCTAATATATGCGTTTATGGATGAAAATTCTATCTTTTCAACTGATAATTCAACTTATAGAAAAGTAGTTCAATGGGAAAGTGATAACAATTTAAGGAGTTACTTGAGTGGTAGAGTATTTGATGTACTAGAAAAATTAAGTAAATCGGGAATCTTGAAAGAAGAATACGATTCTTCTTTTGATGAGTATCCATCACGCTATATTTTGATTTCAGAGGACTATAAGAAATTTAAAAGGTATTTTTTAAAAAATGAAAAAAAGATATCTGTTATTATGGAGAAATATAAAGCTCCAATACAGGCTGATCCATTTTCCAATTTGGATGAATCAGATTTACCGTTTTAAATTTTAAATAGATAATTTCATTTTTTAGTAGCAGAGGTAGAAACTTTCTAATGTTTGAATTGAAAAGAAATGCTAATAGGTCGACTTTATGTTTCTCTTGTGCAATCGTAAATGCGGAGGACCATAAAATTGATCTATTATCGAGTGTGTATAAAATAAAATTCAAATTTTATTAGTTTACATAAGATATATTATAAAAAGTAGAGTAAAAAGGGCACTTGTCAATATTAAATACAACATATTAATAAAAACTTAATAACATTCTTGGGTATTTTCATTGTGTACTTTTGTTCCGCTTTTTTCAATGGTTTGTTTGGAAATGCTTTTCATTGAATAACATTATTTTCATGTTTTAGCGTACTCTAGATGGAATTTGTGGTTCGCTGATTTCCATTTGAATAGCTTTCTTGGCCGATCGTTGATTTCATTTGTTGATTGATTGATCTTTGTCTGAGATATTTTATTAAAGTCTGTGGGCTTAGGAAAGTATTCTCTAAGCAATCCATTATGATATTCATTCGATCCACGTTCATGTGGCGCATATGGATGCGCAAAATAGATTTTAGTTCCATAAGTATTTTCCATGTAGCTTACGTTATGAAAATTCACAAATTCAACTCCACGATCACAGGTAATTGATTTCACAGCCGTTGGATACATTTCAATCAATCGTTCCATAGCAGCCAACATGCAAACGCTATCTTTTCGAGTTATTTTAATGGCCACGTAGTGTCGTGATTTTCGTTCTACGAATGTAGCCAGGCAAGTTTCTACACCACGTTTAGAAAGCACTGTATCAGCTTCCCAATTACCAAAGTCAGTCCTTAAAATAGTTGTTTCAGGTCGATCAGTGACCAATCGATTTTCATAAAATTGCGGTGAAGGAGTTTTCTTCAGTAATCTCCCGCTGTTTTTTCTTCGATATCTCTTTCCTTTAAGTCGCAGCTTCTTTATCGGAAACTTTATTAAACCGGAATATATCCAGTTATAGATAGTATTTGTAGATACGTTAATGCTGCCTGCGTACACCATTAGCGATTTGTTCTGGAGAGTATTTTTTCTTTAAGTACTTTAAAATAGTTTTTGTGTTATGAACAGTTGCTTTGGTAGTAGTTCCACAGTTTCTTTTTCTCATACGGGCTAAATTGCCGGCACTTGAAGCCTGGTAGCGTAATGCTGCCAGGCTGTCTGCTTTTCTCTCTTCTCTATTTCTACGGATTTCTCTGGAAATCATTGAACGGTTACGGTTTAAACGTCTTGCTATTTCGGCTTGAGAAACGCCTTCGTCAAGATAAGCTTCTATTTTACCACGTTCTTCTGGGGTTAAGTGATTATAGCTCATGTCAAGTGTGTTCTCCTTACATATTGTTTGCTTTTGTTTATATTAGCGGCTATTGTTGAAGATCAACGATTGTCCGTCCAATATGTTTTCCTTCTTTTAGTAATTGAATAGTGCTAGGAAGTTCTTCCAATAAAATACTAGTAAATAGAGTTGTATCAGTTATATTCCACTCCTGTGCTAACTTTGT
>NZ_JAHLRI010000104.1:0-4637 GCF_018919685.1 Enterococcus sp. S183_ASV_20 | reverse complement strand
GTCCCAGAGTATCTGACATTTTTAAAAGAAATCAACGTCGATAAAATTACTTTGGGTGATCCAGGTATTGTGTTTATTATGCAACGAGATGGATTAGAAATTCCTTACGTTTATGATGGCGAAACCTTGGTAACGAGCTCACGTCAAATCAATTTTTGGAGTAAACGAGGAGCCATCGGAGCTGTCCTAGCTCGGGAAGTACCTTTTGAAGAAATGGTCGCAATGGAAGAAAACTTAGCAGTTCCAGCTGAAATTCTTGTCTATGGGGCGACGTGTATTCATCAATCGAAACGCCCATTAATTCAAAATTACTACAATTACACAAAGAACGACAAAGGGGTTACAAAAGACGAAGGGCTGTTTATTTCTGAACCCAAAAAACCAGAAACCCACTATTCCATTTATGAAGATAGTCATGGTACGCATATTTTTGCCAATAACGATGTGAACTTGATGAATGAGTTAACAAACTTGTATGACCATCACTATCGCACATGGAAGCTCGATGGCCTTTACACGCCAGGTGAAAATTTTGTCGCGATTGCTCGCTTATTTGCTGAAGCGAAAGCTGCACTTGAAGCGGGAACTTGGTCCGAAGATCAAGCAGCTCATGCAACAGCTGAAATTGAAAAATTACATCCAACAGGTCGTGGCTTAGACAATGGTTTCTTTGATTTAAGTGCCGATGCAATAAAATAAATTGATTCATTTAAGGGGAAGAAGAACATGAAAGTAATGACAGAACGAACATTGAAGCGTCCCGAGGTGTTGGCTCCAGCCGGGACGCTAGAAAAACTAAAAGTCGCAATTCGTTACGGTGCCGATGCCGTTTATATCGGAGGGAATGCCTACGGTCTGCGTAGCCGCGCAGGAAATTTCACGCCAGAAGAAATGGCGGAAGGCGTAGCCTTTGCCCGCGAACATAATGCGAAAGTTTATGTCGCTGCCAATATGGTCACTCATGAAGGAAACCAGGAAGGGGCAGGAGCGTTTTTCAGAGAATTGCGAGACATCGGAATTTCAGCTGTGATTGTTTCCGATCCAGCTTTAATCGAAATTTGTGCGACAGAAGCACCAGGTTTACCTATCCATTTATCGACACAAGCTTCAGCAACCAACTATGAAACATTAGAATTTTGGAAAAATGAAGGCTTAGAACGTGTGGTTTTAGCGCGCGAAGTTTCAATGGAGGAAGTTGCAGCGATTCGTGAAAATACGGACATTGAAATTGAAGCCTTTATTCATGGAGCAATGTGTATTTCATATTCAGGACGTTGTACTTTGTCCAATCATATGTCGATGCGGGATGCCAATCGTGGCGGTTGCTCTCAATCTTGTCGTTGGAAATATGAGTTATTTGATATGCCTTTTGGGACAGAACGTCGGAGCAAAACCAGCGAAGGGGAAGTTGAAGAAGAGTTTTCAATGAGCGCCGTAGATATGTCTATGATTGAACATATTCCAGAATTAATTGAAAATGGTGTCGATAGTTTTAAAATTGAAGGCCGCATGAAATCCATTCACTATGTTTCGACAGTCGCTAATGTGTATAAAAAAGCCGTCGATTCTTACATGGAAGACCCTGAAAACTATGTCTGCCAACAAGAGTGGATTGATGAATTATGGAAAGTAGCACAACGTGAATTAGCAACTGGATTTTATTACAATACACCAAGTGAAAATGAACAATTATTCGGCGAACGTCGTAAAATTCCACAATATAAATTTGTTGGCGAAGTGATTGCGTACAACGAAAAGACGCAAGTCGCAACGATTCGTCAACGGAACCTTTTCAGTGTCGGCGATGAAATTGAATTTTATGGTCCCGGGTTTACCCATTTCCACCAAACCGTTAAAGAGATGTATAATGAAGACGGTGAAGCGATCGATCGGGCACCTAATCCCATGATGTTATTAACAATGGAAGTGACGCAACCTGTTGCAGTCGGCGATATGATTCGTAAGAAAAAATAAACCAGCCAAAAGGAGGAGTAAATATGAGTGTCCGCGTGAATGATTTATTAAAATTACCGTCTTTGCGAGAAGCAACGGTACTTTCTGGTAAAAACCAATTGGACACATCTGTTGCTTCTCTTTCTTTTTTAGAAGTCTCTGATATGTCTTTGTTTTCGGAAAAACTTCACAAAACAAATGAATACCACGCTGGCGAAATTTTGATTGGTTCATTTTGTGCCATTCGTCATGATGTGGTGAAGCAATGCGAAACGATTCGGCATCTCCATGAATTAGGCGAAGTAGGCCTAATCTTGTACTACGTTGGGATTATCGTACCGAAAGTTGCAGAGGAAGTGATTCAATTAGCGGATTCTTTAGGTTTTATTTTAATCCAAATGCCTAAAAATGATCCCACATTACGCTACAACGAAGTCATTTATGAAGTCATGAAATTGTTAGTCAATAAAAATAAAATGGCTTCTTTTGCAACAGACCTCTTGGAAAAAGTTTCCCTTTTGCCTGAACAAAACCGCAGTGTGGAAATGACCTTGAAAATCCTATCCGATTTTTTAAAAGTCAATATTGCGTTAACCACCTATACCAATGAAATCATCAGCACCATCAATTGGCCGCGAAGCACGAAATTACCCTTAACCAAGTTACTTTATCAATCACAAGAGAAAGTAGCGTTGGGAGAAACGACCTACTTCATTACCTCGCAAAAACTTCCTCAGAAAGATGGACAAACATTGAAGCTTTACTTCATTCGAGAAGAAGAGCAGTTAACCTCTTTTGAGATGAATCAAGCGGTGGAAGTTGTTCAGATGGCTCTGAATTTATGGGGGAAAAACTATGACGAAGTCAGTGAGTATGCCTTAGTCCAAGCAATCATTAACGATGAAAGTGATAAGATGTACCAATTAGCCAAAAAATTAATGATTGATATTTCTTCTGTCGAAACGATGTGGCTTTTGCCTATTTGGCAACAAGGACAAGAAATCCACGCTATTCAGCAAGATTTGAAAGATTTCCTACGTTACTATTACCAAACAACGATTGTCCAGCAAACAGAAAATTACCTGATTGTTCTCTTAGGTAATTATTTACACAAACAACCTGAAGCCACGATTAGTAAAGAATACTTGCAAGCCACAGACTATCAGGACTATTTAGGTGAAATCATCCTTTGTCCGAAAGTTCGTAACACGACTGAAGTGCGTGTCAGCTACCAAACCGCTAATCAAGTCGCGCCGTTTTTAAAGCGCGTCTATCCACAAAGAAAAGTGTTATCAATCGCAGAAATTCGTACAGTTCAACAAATGATGACGTGTCTCCAAGCAGGAGAAGAAGCAATCCAACAACGCTTAGCAGTTATCCAACCTCTCTTAAAAGAATCAGAGCAGTTAATGACATTAGGGACGTTTTTACTAGATGCAAGTAGTGATTTTAAAGAATGCGGCGAACGCCTATTTGTTCATAAAAATACGGTCAAATATCGTATCAGTAAAATTAATGAAGCGCTCGGCTATGATATGACCAACGCCGCCGAAGCCTATGAAGTCTATTTGGCGATGATCTTATATCGCTTGGTCACGAATGAATGAAAAAAGCAGACAATCGGCAGTAGCCGATTTGTCTGCTTTTTATTTTAAGCCAAAACTTCCTCGATATTTTTTTCAATTTGAAAAAGACCTATGACTGATTTTTCGTTATAATTGAAAAAATAATTAAGGAGGAATGAGAATGAAATTAAAAAATGAGCAACAACAATCGTGGCTTAGCTTAGCATTTGTTTGGGCGGGCGCAATGATTAGCGTGCCAGGATTAATTATTGGAGGAACGTTAGTTGCAGGCATGCCTTTATGGGAAGCTTTGTTAACAGGATTTATTGGTTACGGTATTATTGTTATTTTAATGATTTTACAAGGAATTCAAAGTTCCGACTTACAAGAACCTTCTGTCAAAGTCGCTTCTCAAGTGTTTGGCATTCAAGGCTCGCAAAAGATTATTTCCATTATTCTAGCGATTGCTTGCTTAGGTTGGTTTGGCTTGCAAGCCAATGTCAGCGGCGGCGCCTTCACGAACTTTTTAAAAATTTACGGCATTGATTTACCTGTGTCGCTTTCTTCCTTAATCTGGGGAGTTATCATGCTTATTTCGGCTCTTTATGGCATAAAAATATTGAAAATTCTGAATTATTTTGCGGTTCCTGTGTTAGTTCTGGTTTGTCTTTATGGCTTGGTGGCTTCGTTAAGAAACAACGGTTGGGAAGCTGTTAGTCAATATACACCTCAAACAGCAGGAAGCTTTATGTCAGGTCTTTCAATGACTGTCGGTTCTTTTGCATTAGGCGCAGTAATTGCTGGAGATTACTCTCAGTATGTTTCTTCTCGTAAAGATGTGGTTAAAGCGGCCACCTTAGGGATTTTACCGACAGGCTTGTTGATGATTGGCGTTGGTGCGGTCTTGACCATTGCATCGAACACCGCAGATATCACGGAAGTTTTTATGAATCTCGGTTTTCCAGTTTTAGGAATTATTGCGCTAATTTTAGCAACTTGGACCACGAATGCCGTGAATGCTTTTTCTGGCGGACTGGCCTTGATTAATGTCTTTGATATTCCAAAAGAAAAAGAAAAAGTCGCTGTCGGTGCGGCCGGCGCGATTGGGACCTTATTAGC
>NZ_JAHLRI010000103.1:0-4659 GCF_018919685.1 Enterococcus sp. S183_ASV_20 | reverse complement strand
AGCAATACATGTGATAGCGCTGACAAAAATGGTATTTCTTATGACTCTGCACGTTGGAACGAGTTAGATAGTAATACGTGTCAACAAAAAGATGCAGGAATAGATATAGAAGAAGCAATTTGCTATAAAGAGATGCTAAAAAACTATATAAAAAAATTTCCTAAACAAAGCAAATTTATCCTCTTGTTGTTACAAGGATATACGTCATGTGAAGCTTCAAAGCTATGCCAATGGGGTTCCAACTATGATGAAAAGAGTAGAAAGAGAGCACAAAGAACGAAACAACATTTTAAAAAGTTTCTAAATGAAATGCTGTGTGAATCTTTATAAACATACAGATAAGGAGAGTTCTATGGATAAGATACAAGAACTGATTATTCATATGGGACTAGAAAGTAACCATATGTTTATTCTAGCAATGATTTGCTGCGCAATGATTATTGATTTCTTATCAGGAGTTTTTGCCGCAAAAATGAATCCAAAAATAGACTTTCAATCAAGAATAGGAATCAATGGAATTTTAAAGAAAATAGCTGCACTAATGTTACTCATATTCTTTATCCCGTTAGCAATGACTATTCCAGGAAATACAGGTACAGGATTACTCTATGTACTCTACTTTGGATATTTATTAATGGAAATTCAATCAATATTAGAAAATTATCAAAAAATAGGAATCGATGTTTCATTGTTTCAGAATTTCATAAACAGATACAGTAAAAGTACGATGGATAACAATAAAACAAATAATTCAAATGAAAAAGAAAAGAAAGAGGAGAAATAATTATGAAAAAAAGTCTATTTATTTTAGGAACAATTTTGTTAACAACAATTGCAGTACAAACAGGAATTGAGACATACGCTAGCAATAATTCCTTTAATCAGGAACAGATTGAATCAAAGGCTAGTAAGCCAAAAACACAATATTCAGAATTAGAATTTGATACGCACGAAGAAGCAAAAGATAACATTCAAGTAATCCCAGAAAAAAGTGGGATTCCAGTTGATTTAGGGAATAATATTACTGGCTATCAAGAAGGTGGAGCTGGTTCTCGTTTTATTACTTTCCATATCAAAAATTATGGTGTTTTTATTCGTACAAATTCAATTTTAGGGCAAGACAACGTTGCTTTATCTAAGGAAGTTGCTCAAATTTTATTAAGTATTGAAAAATATCCGGAAACGGATCGTGGATTAATTCGGGCAGATTTTGCTTCGGGGATGATGTCAATTACTTGGGCGTCAGATACGTTCGTAAAAAGTGTTACTAGCTCTGATTTACGAGTAAGCATTGAAAAAGCTTTAACAAAATAAATTTATAAAGTACAACAAATTTGGAAAGTGAGGTATTAACAAATGGATGAAATGGTTTTAGGTACACAAAAATGGTTAAATAAGACGTATGGAAATGTTTCTGGGTTCAATAAAGTACCAGAAAATGGGAAAACGGGCTGGCCAACTATCTATGGATTACGTCGAGCATTGCAAAAAGAAATGGGAATCCAAGAATTATCAGATAATTTTGGTCCTACCACGGAACGTTATTTTAAAGAAAAAGTAGAAAAACAGTTAAATGAACGTTTTGGGGCAGGCATTGGAAATATTGTGAAAATAATGCAAGGTGGCTTTTGGTGTAAAGGGATTAATCCTTACGTTTCTGGAACTGAAGCAGTTGATGGGTTAATGACAGGTCTCACAACATTAGCGATTAAAAAATTTCAAGAAATGGCAGGATTAGCACCTAGTGGGTACATGAATGCAATGTTAATGAAAGCCTTACTTGATATGAGTGCATTCGCGTTGGTACCAGGAGGGGACAAAAATATTCGGTCAATGCAACAATCTTTAAATGCTAAGTATAATCGTTATTTTGGCTTGTTGCCATGTGATGGTGTGTATCAAAGAGACACGAATAGTGCTTTAATTTATGCACTTCAAGCAGAGATGGGTATGGATGAAAACACAGCAAACGGATTTTATGGACCAGGAACAACGGCTAAGACACCAACATTAACAGTTGGATCTACTGGTAATTTCGTAAAAATTCTACAATGGGCGTTGTATGTAAATGGATTTAATCAATCTGCAGTATTTAGTGGTTCATTTACCTCTTATATTGCAGCTGAAGTAGAAAACTTCCGATTATTTATGAATCTACCCCCCTATAACACTTCCGCAGATATGACTGTAATCAAAGGTCTTCTATCAAGTGCAGGAAACACTGATCGTGCAGCCAGTGCTTGTGACATGGCTACTCAATTAACAAAACAACAAGCACAACTAATTAAAGACAATGGGTATTCTATTGTTGGACGTTATTTAACAGGTAGCGTAGGAGTGGGAGCAAATAAAAAAGATAAAAATCTGACTCTTGAAGAAATTCAAGCCATTACTAGTGTGGGATTAAGTATTTTTCCTATTTATCAAGATGGTGGATGGGAAGAAAGCTACTTTAACGAAGGAAATGGGTTAAGAGATGGTTCTTTAGCGCATAACGCAGCATTTAAACTAGGGTTTCCTTATGGAGCGACTATTTACTTTGCCGTTGATGTAGATATTTTAGATGGTAACATTCCAGGAACGGTCTTACCGTATATCAAGAAAGTAAAAGAATCTTTAGATGCAAATGGCATGTACAAAACTGGAATTTATGGTACACGAAACGTCTGTCAACAAGCAATTGATGCTGGATTTGTTGAACATTGTTTTGTATCTGATATGTCTACAGGATTTAGTGGAAATCTAGGTTTTCCAATGCCAAAAGAGTGGGCATTTGATCAATTCTATGAACATAGTGAATTAGGGTTTCCGATTGATAAAGTGGCCGTATCTGGAAGAGACCATGGGACCAAGGCATTTTCTACAACAATCGGTAATTTAATCCAGTTAGAAACAATTAAATTACTGAATGCTTTAGGGAAAAATTTTACAATCAAAGATGTAGGTATTAAGCTTGATACTCCTACACAAATTATTAGTTCACCAACTCTTGATGTTTATTTTAAATCAAGCGCCTCTTGGACACATAAAGTAGATGATTCAGGAATGTCTATTAGTATTAAAAACGGTAAAATTGATACAAAAGTATACGTAAATCCGATAAAAGAGTCTTTGAATTCGTATAAAGATTTACTAAAGAATTATAATGAAAATCAAGTTGATGAAATGCTTAATAAGCTAGCGCCAGTTATTAAAAATGGGTATATTGAAACTGGTTTTTGCGCTAGAAATAATTTAATTGGAACGAAATTGGTAATTAAAAAGGAAATCGGAGATTCTGAAAACAAAGGAACTTTACAACTTGAAATTGAACTATATCCTAAGCCTCTGTTACCAACTGATATTAAAATACCTCAACCCGATTATGATAAAGCATATAGAGATATTAAAAATGGTCATGTTCCACAATTAAATGTAGAAGTTATTCTAAAAGGCGTTCTAATTGGTGCGCTAGCAGTGGTTATTATTATTGGAATAGCTTCGGGAGCAGCAGAATTAGCAGGAGCGATAACAGCATTTTTTGCTGCATTAGCTTAAGTTATTTCTCGTTGAAAAAGAGCAACTCTTTCACAAGAGTTGCTTTTATAATTTGTAAAAGAAAATTTAAATGAGTATAATGAAAATAAATTTAAAGGAGGGAAATTATGAATAGTATTATAGGGGAAATGGATTTGACGAAATACTTTATTCTTTTAATTTTTCCATTTTTTTTACTGTATATATTTAAATTTTTTTTAAATCAATCATTTGTTAGAAAGAGTAATATTCCGAAGAGAGAATTAAAAGAACAAAAAATAAATCTAATAGAGTTACAAAAGAAGAGTTTTGTATACTACAGCTTTTTAATAAATATATATTTTGTTTTGCATTTGGTAATGGTTATTTTTTTAGGGATGTTTTTAGGATCTTTTTATGAATATGGATACTTTACAAATCAATCGAACGCTATATCATATGCTTTTTTGACTTTGGTTACAGCTCTAATTATTTTATTAATCAACTTACTTGTAGCAATTTTAAGAATAAAATTTTTACATACAGATCAAGGAAAACTGTACGTAGAAACACATAAAAATGTATTTTTACTAAATAGTAAGCAAAAAATTGCTTGGCTTTCAATACACATATTATCTGTGATATTGGCAGGTTTTAATATATTATTATTTCTTAATTCTACTGTGTATTAGAATTGGTATTTTTTGTAAAATTTGTGCATTTATAATCTTATACCCGTATTTCAAAGGAGGTCATGTATGACTTTTGACTATAATTTAAAAGAAGATGAATATTTAAAAGCAATTAAGCTATATACTAGAAAATTCACTAAAACCGGTAAGCGTAAAATAAGAATTACTTATTTTGCTGGACTAGTTTTACTGGTTACTTCTGCGTATATGTTTATATCGATATTTAAACAATATCTTTCTTTCAAACAATCACTTCCTGACTACGTAGTTAGAGAACTACTTAATAAATTATTTACGCAAGGTTTTGGATATATACTAATACTCATTATATATCTGGTATTAGGAATTTTTTTCCTATACAGTGCATACAATTATCCAAGTACTAAGATTATTAACAAAAATACAGATCCGAAAACTTTAGAGCCAAGAAAAGTGAAAATTAATGATTCTGGCATTGTTTACTGGCAAGCAA
>NZ_JAHLRI010000102.1:0-5118 GCF_018919685.1 Enterococcus sp. S183_ASV_20 | reverse complement strand
TTATTAATACAGCGGCTTTAGAAGCGGTGAAACAAGAACGTTAATAAAACAAGACAAGAACGATGCTGAAAAATAGTATCGTTCTTTTTGTATATTTTCAAAAAAATAACAACGCACTTTTACTTTTTTTCTAAAACAAAGAATTTTTTTACTCTTACTAAAATTTCAAAATGATGTAAAAATAAAAGCAGGTCGCAAGTGACCAAGAAATTTTAGGAGGAATTTTAGAATGAAAAAACAAATTTTAGCAAGTGTTGCATTAAGTGCATTAACATTAAGTATTGCAGGACAAGCAGTTTATGCAAATGAAGCAAACTTACAAGACACGCAAGCTGATGTAACTTTAAAAGCAGGTTCTGGGAAAGATGTCAAACCTGTCGTTGATCCAACAGGCGATACAGATGAAGATCCAGCTACGGGCGCAGAAGGCGCGTTATCAATCCCGTACGCTTCAAGTATTAGCTTTGGTGAACAAGAAATCCAACAAGGGGATGCCACTTACTTTGCACAAAATGAAAAACCATTTGTCCAAGTTAATGATACTCGTGGAGGTGCAGAAGGCTGGGCATTATCCGCATCCATATCAGAATTTAAAGGTGTAACAAATCAAAACGTTTTAAAAGGTGCACAATTAACCTTGGCAAATGGTCAAGTAACTACAGAAAGTAACCAATCAGAAGCACCAACAATTGCATCAAATAGTTTAACACTAAATGATTCACTACAACCAGTAATGTCAGCTGAAAAAGGCAAAGGTGCAGGCGCCTGGGCTGCCTTATTCCAAGGGGAAAAAGGTAAAAATGAAAATGTAAAACTTTTTGTACCACGTGCAGGTGTTGAAGCACAAGCCTACACAGCAACGATTACATGGGGTTTATCTGATGCGCCAGCGTAAGACTTTAAAAAGATGGGGAACTTTTATTCCCATCTTTTTTCTTAGTTTAGTTAGCTGGTTGGTTCTGTGGTCTGCACCGGCTTCTGCTGAGGAAAATCAGATTAATTTTGAAGCAGAAGCTATTTTACCAGAAAACCAGCAATCTTCCGTCAGTTATTACGATTTGAAAGTCTCCCCTGGAAGCACACAAGAGTTTAAATTACGCTTGAAAAATGTAAGTGATCAACCGATTAAAGTGCGTGTCGATGCAAATAATGGGCTGACCAATAAAAATGGCGCTTTAGACTATTCGCAACATGGAAAAAAATTATTAGGTAGTCCTACATTTGAAGAATTGATTTCGCCGTCACAAACAGTCGAATTACAAGGAAAAGAAACAAAAGAAGTTTCATTTCAATTAAATGTCCCTAAAAATGGTTTTGAAGGAACGATTTTAGGTGGATTTTATTGTTATGAATTAACAGATGGAAAAGAGAAGGAAATAAAAGGATTTAGTTTAACGAATAAATTTGCTTACACAATCGGAGCAAAACTTGTTGTTGAAAATAAAAAAATGGAACCAGCATTTCAGTTAACAAAGGTGAAACCAGGTTTAGAAAATGGTTATTTAACACTGTTCGCGACAATTGAAAATCCAGAACCAGTTTTAATGAGCCAATTGAAAATGAACGCCTTTGTTACTAAAAAAGGAAAAAGTGAGAAAATTCGTGAGTTATCAAAACAAATTTCTGTGGCACCACGTAGTCAATTTGAACTTCCAATTAGTTGGAATGATGAAGCCTTAAAAAAAGGTTTATATGAGTTGACGATTCAGTTGGAAGATCAAAACAGTAAAAAGTGGACATTGAAAAAAGCGTTTGAAATTAAAGGTGAAGATGAAAAATTGAATGAGGAGGCAGTCAAAATCACCCGACCTGCTTCGAATATTCTTCTGTATTTTGTGATAGGAAGCTGTATCTTAATTATTTTGGCGTTATTTATTTATATTTTAAAACTACGCCAAAATAAATCATAAATAGGGAGGCTTTAAAATGAAAAAAAGAAGTGGGTATCTTGTGTTCATGCTAGCACTCTTTTTTTTAGCAAGTGCTAATAGTGTACATGCGCAGCAAGTAGATTCCGAAGTAGGCATAACATTTTATCAGAAAAATTATAAGGATCAGGTAGTGCCTTTTGAAAAAATAACCCCAGTTAATGAAGCCAAACAACCCAATCGAGAAACGATTAACTCTGATAAAGGATTAATCAATCAACTTTTACCCAATACGGGAGAAAAACAGCAATTGGAATTACTAACTATCGGTTTACTTCTTATAAGCATCATCCTGTTTGTAGTGGCTCGAAGACGAAAGAAAGGATGGAAAGCAGATGAATAAGATTGCTAAAACCTCATTCGTTTTTATAATCACGTTGATTGGGTTTGCTTTAGGACCGCAAATTGGTGAAGCAACTGAGTTAGTCAAGAAAATTTCAAATAACACAAAATTGTCTGATTATGGTTACTTTAAGGCCTTGCCAGGTGTCTATACACCGACTTCCCATACTTTTGTTATGCAATCAGGGGCAGAAACAGAAGTTATTCCACTTGAAGGCAATGCGAACAGTAGTCAATTGACAGTTGATGAAAATTCTCCTATAGGTAGTGCCATGATTCGTAATGTGGGGTGGTATCAAGGCAAAAAAGTCAGCGTTAAAGTTTCAATATTGAAAAATTTACCAAGTCGTGCGGGGGGAACAATCTTTTTTGAAAAAGAGCGTTTCTTAACACTATCTCTCCTTGGAGATGTAAAAGTGACGTATGAATTTTTTGACGAAGAAAACCAACCAATACAATTAAAAACCTCTTTTAATACGTATGATTTAAGTAAAAAATACTATTTTGGTATATATTTCCCTTTGGAATTACTATATGCGAGCAAACCGACGAATAACTTTTCTAGAACATGGAATGATGAAAGTGGTGGTTATTGGGTAACTTATCATAACGAAACGGAAACCGATGCCATCAATAGTCAAAAGCAACAGCTACAAATTTTAACTCGACCAAAAGAAAAATTAACCTTTATTTATCGAAATTGGAATAACAATCAGCCATTAGAAATTCCTTATCGTACAGACTTTGTGGCAAAACCTGAGTTTGGCGGGGCCTTAGCAAATTCTTTAACGTTAGAGAAGCCGCAACCTGTTAGTGAATTAAAGGCCCAACAAATCATGCCGAATGTTGCAGAGGATCGTAAATTAAGTAATTTAGAAGTACGTTTTAACTTAACAAGTCTCTTGCAATCACAGCAATACGAGCCAGGTAATATCAACATTCAAAACTTTAATGGTGAAGATGTAACGGCTTTGTTCTCACAAGAGATGCAAGGCGAAGAATTAGTATTGACTGCCTTACAACCACAAGATAGCCGGTTAACTGCCACGACTTTACTTTATACAGTCGCCGTGAAATGGCGTGAAGATGCCCCAGCAGTCGATAATCGTTTCATTGATACAGAAGGAAATCTGACATTACCTTATACAATCCAAACAAAGGCCACCAATAGAGATAAAGTGTTTAATCAAGCGACCGAAGGCATATTGAAAGTGAATTATAACAGCAAAGTGAATCTTCTTTTTGTCGACGAAAATAATCAACCATTGAAAGAGCCAATGAGTCAGCCAGGTATTTTAACACAAGCATTTGATGTATCATCTGAGTATCCTGAAATCCCTGGATATTATCCAGTTAAAAATCCAGTGGAACAAGATCAAGGAACGTTTAAACAAGAAGAACAAATAATCGTTCATCGGTATCGTAAAAATTTGGAATTTCAATTGAAAAATTCAGGAGAGGTAATACCGGTTTCTCGCTTTACTAAAGAAGCTGAGGTGGCGTATTCTTTAAAACACGAAGCAGGAAAAACGATTCGCGTAATGGCACGTTTCGGTGGAGAGGAACAATTAGTAAAAGAGTATCCAACAGCACCAGAGACTGTTGACGATCAAGTGAAAATGAAGATACCAGATAATTGGCTTGACCAAGAAGTTGAATTTTACGCAATGAATGAAACTGGACAAGTTTCAAATAATGAAAAAAAGATAGTCAGTCTGGAAAAGGGGCCGCAATTAAAATTACCTGACGTTCTTTCTTTTGGACAACTAGAAATCCCTGTAAAAGATAGCTATGTCAAGTTGCCACAAGAAGCAGAACTGGCTATCACTGATGAAAGCCAGTTGGATAAAAGTCAATGGAAAGTCAAAGTTAAAATGCAACAAATGATGAAAAATCAAAATAATCAAACATTGTCAAAAGGTTTAAGCTTTATTAAAGAGGGCAAACGGACACCGATTAATGACGTCGAACAAACTATTGCTAGTGGCAGTGGAAGTCAAATGTTGAATTTAGCAAATACACTTGAATTAACTTTAGTTCCAAGCGATGTCGCGGGTAGCTATCAAGGTCAATTAGTTTGGAACTTAGAAGATGCCCCTATTTAAAGCTAGATAAAATTTCCGTTAAACATGACTTAATAATTGAATCAATTGAAATCAAGCACAGGTGCTAAGGAACTTCTTTAGCACCTGTTTTTTTGGGGGCAAAAATTTACCTCTTGCAAAAAGAAAGTCGTATAATTAATATGACTAAGTTATTTATAAAAATTTAGAAATACAGGAGGTTGATAAAGTGCATACATTTTTAACGAAATCTTCTCAAAAGAAAATTCGTCTATTTAACTATCTCTTAGAAAAAAACAAGTGGCGAACCATTGCAGATTTAAAAGACTTACTGAATGTTTCTTCAAAATCTATTCTATTGTATGTAGAAGAATTATCAGACATTTTTAAACAATTTAATGGGAAAATTGTACTGAAAAATGAAAATAATCAACGATTTTATATGTATAAAGATGCTAATTTTCCTATCTATAATGTTTACTTGCATTACTATCGTCAATCTTATAATTTCAATTTGATTGATTATATGTACAAATACCCAGACAGAAATTTAGAAGACTATGCAGATGCGCAATTTACAAGTGTTTCGACTGTTTTTCGGTATGCCAAATTATTAGTAAAATATTTTAAAAGATATCAAATGACCTTTCATACGTTCTCTTTAGAACTAGAGAATCAAGAAAGCATGAGTCGTTCTTTTTATTATTATTTTTATTGGCAATCTTCACGTACAGGTGACTGGCCATTCACGATTTCTGAAAAGTTGATTGAACAATATATTGAAC
>NZ_JAHLRI010000101.1:0-5362 GCF_018919685.1 Enterococcus sp. S183_ASV_20 | reverse complement strand
TTGGAAAAAGTTCCTGGGATTGATGCCTTAGTCACTGGTCACCAACATCGAGAAATTGCTACAAAACTGAATGGAATACCTGTGATTCAACCAGGTTTTCGAGGAGCTTTCGTTGGAGAAATTACTTTAGAAATTGAACCTATGGCTAAAGGCTATCGCGTTATTGGAAGTGACGCAGCTATTCATCCTGTTGGAAACGAACAACCAGATACAGAAGTTTTAGCTTTGACAACAGCGTTACATGACGAGGTAGAAGAGTGGCTTGACCAACCAGTGGGAAATGTGGAAGGGGATATGACGATTCAAAATCCGAATGCCGTACGCCTAAAAGAACATCCATATATAGAATTTATTAATAACGTCCAAATGGCTTCAAGCGGAACGGATATTTCAGGGACTGCACTTTTTAACAATGAAGGCAAAGGGTTTAATAACCAAATTACGATGCGCGATATCATTACCAACTACATTTATCCAAATACTTTGGCTGTATTGCGTGTCACTGGACAAGACCTCCGTGAAGCGTTAGAACAAAGCGCTACTTATTTTGTGTTAGAAAAAGGCCAACCAATTTTTAACCCGAAATATGTCGATCCAAAACCACAATACTATAATTATGATATGTATGAAGGCATTGAGTATACACTTGATTTAAGACAACCGTTTGGTGAAAGAGTGACGAAACTTAATTATCATGGCAAAGCAGTGCAAGCAGAAGATGTTTTGGAAATCGTGACAAATCAATACCGAGCAGTCGGTGGCGGAAACTATCAAATGTTCCAACCTGAAAAAATTATTCGAGAAATTCAAATTGATATGACGGAACTGATTGCAGAATATTTAAAAAAACATCCAATCATTCAAGCGTCGACAAATGATAACTTCAAGGTTATCTGGTAAAAAATAGCAAAAAAAGCCTTCAACCATACAATTACTTGAAAGATGGTTGAAGGCCTTTTTTGAGTTAATAGCCTTTTTTTAAGGAAACTTGGTTTTTGACGAGGGTCTGATCCGTCACAAATTGATTTAAGTTTGGAATAAAAATCGCCAGTAATTTTGATTTGAACTTCGGTGTCATGCCAGAAATATGAGGTGTTAATAAAACATTCTGCATCTCCCATAAAGGGCTATCTTCGGGAAGAGGTTCTTCTTCAAAGACATCTAAGGCAGCAAAAGCAATGGTTTTATTGTTTAAGGCAGTTATCAAATCGTTCGTTGCTACTGAGGCGCCTCGACCAACATTTACGAAAATTGTTTCAGGAGCCATTTTTTCAAAAAGTGCCTGATTGTATAAATGTTTTGTTGTTTCAGTCAAAGGAAGAATGTTCACAACAATGGACATTTCATGGATAATTTTACTCATATTCTTCTGTGAATAGCATTCAATGAAGCCTTCCGTCACATGTCCAGAGGTATTCACGCCATAAACTTGAAGATTTAAACCTTTAGCAAATTTAGCTAATTGTTGTCCGATTTGCCCGGTGCCTACGATTAACATTTTTTGCCCAGAAAGTTGTTGATAGGAAGGGGCTGTTTGATTCCATGTGTGTTGCATTTGTTGTTGGATACTTTCTTGCAGTCCGCGGGTATGTGCTAATAAAACGCCTAAAACATGTTCTGAGATAGAAACACTATGGATTCCGCTACCATTAGACAACAGAATGCCTTTTTCTCTTAATTTATCAAAATCCATATAATCAGCACCAGCAGAAATGAGCTGAATCCATTTTAGGTGACTAGTATCAGAGGCTAATAAACGCGGACCAATTTCTTTATGCCAGCCTAACATAATTTCGATTGCCTCTTCTTCAGCAGAGGATAAATGATCGGTAGATGTTTTAACTAGATAATTGGGCGCCACAGCTTTCACTTGTTCCAGTTGTTCTTCGTTGAATACTTCATTTAAATAAATAATTGGTTGGTTCATCTTTCTTCCTCCTAGCACTTTTTATTGTATCAAAAATAAATTTAAAAGAGAAAAAGAAAGGCTTTTCAGTAAAGCAGAAAGCCAAGGGCAAAAATCCGATTTAGATTTTTGTCCTTGGCTTAAAAACTGCTAAAGTCCAGTGCTAACCTTATTTAGGTACGCCGTTTTCAAATAAACTTGTACTATGAACTGGTTGACGTCGAGCATCGGGCCGTAAGTAATGTAAAGCATTATTTACGGCAGTAGGTGCCTCACCAAATCCTGTAGCGATTAATTTCACTTTTCCCTCATAGGAACAGATATCCCCTACAGCGTATACACCAGGAATGTTAGTTGACATATCGGAATGAACATTAATAGCATTTCTAGAAACGTCTAATCCCCATTCTTTGAGGTGTGTTAAAGAAGAAGTGAAGCCATAATTGATAATTAAATCATCCAGAGGGAGATCCAATGTTTGGTCACCTTTTGTCTCCGTTAATTGGATGCCTGTGAACGTTTCATTTTCCTTTAAAATATCACTAATGATATAAGGAGTTCTGATAGAAACGCTAGATTTTTCCAGTTGTTCCACGCTATGTTCGTGGCCGCGAAATTGTGGGCGACGATGGATAATAGATACTTCTTCTGCGACGTTTTCTAGCATTAAAGCCCAATCAATTGCGGAATCGCCGCCACCAGCAATCGCAACTTTTTTGCCAGCGAATTTTTTCATGTCAGTCACATAATAATGGATTGACTCACCTTCAAAGGCTTCAACATTTTCGATAGCTAAACGTCGAGGTTGGAAAGCACCGTTACCAATCGCAAAGATAACCGTTTTAGAATAATGTGTGCCTTTAGTTGTGTCTAAGCGCAGAAGTCCATCTGCTTCCTGTGCAAGGTGTGTGACCTCTTCTTCCAAGCAAACATCGTGCTGAAATGGCTGCATCTGTTTTTCCAAATTGGCAATTAACTCACCGGCTTTAATAGCAGGGAATCCAGGAATATCATAAATATATTTTTCGGGATACAGCATTGTTAGCTGACCACCTAATTGCGGCAGGCTATCAATGATTTTCGTTTTCGCTTTACGAATTCCCGCATAAAAAGCGGCAAATAATCCAACAGGACCGCCGCCGATAATCGTTAAATCATAAATATCTTTTTCATCAGACATTTGAAAATTCCTCCTAATTCATTTAGGGTTGAGACAACTATTGATCGTTTTGCGAACACTTCACAAAATAGCACGGCTTTTCGAAAAAAGCAAGTTTGGCTAACGAATCAAAGCATTCTTTAATCATTGGAAAAAGATCATAGCAATTTTCAGCATTTTTCGATATGATGGAACTATAAAATAATTATCTAGGAGGACATTCTCATGTCAAAATTTCCACAATTAGATTTAGAAAATGCTAAAGGCCCAAAAGCGGTCATTAAAACAAACCGAGGCGACATCACTGTTCAATTATTCCCAGAACAAGCGCCTAAAACGGTTAAAAATTTTGTTGAATTAGCGAAAAAGGGCTACTATGATGGCGTTATTTTCCATCGTGTGATTCCTGATTTTATGATTCAAGGCGGTGACCCAACCGGAACAGGAATGGGCGGCGAAAGTATTTATGGAGAAGCATTTGAGGATGAATTTTCTCGGGATGTTTTCAATTATCTGTTGTTCCATTTTAACCAAATCAACTTCATAATGTCCGTTAACTTCTAGTAAAGAATGGCGCACAAGTCTACGCTCATTTTGTTTTACCACATCTGCAAAAGGGGGGTAGACTGGATCACAAATCATGACAGAATCAGCAGGTGCTGTATACGCTTGAACGGCTGTGGCCAAACTGGGTACCACGCCACTATTAAACAAAATTTCTTCTTTTTCAACAATCAATTGATGGTGTTGCCGTTGCCAATCTTGAATTGCTTGATACAGTTCATTAGGTGCAATCGCATATCCTAGAATGCCCTGTTCAATAACTTGTGACAAGGCATCAAGAATAGGCTGATGTACTTTGAAATCCATATCAGCAACCCATAAAGGTAGTAAATCTTTTTCGTGGTAACTCGTTTCAACGGTGTCCCATTTAACACAATTCGTGTGGCGACGATCAATGGTTTCATTAAAATTAAACATAAGATAACTCCTTTTCTTCTATATAAAGTCTTACTTCCTATAGTATAGTAGATTTTGCTTAAAAGATGAAACAATAGTTTTAACAACTAGGGAAGAAATAATGCACAAACGTTGAAAAAATGCTATTATTTTAAATGAGTAGAAACGGAAAAAGAAATTTATCGTATGAAAAGAGGAAATTTGATGAAGTACAAAATTGGTATGGTACTTTCTGGCACAATTACCGGACTTCAACCATATGGCGCATTTGTTTCTTTAGACGAAGAAACACAAGGACTGATTCATGTTTCGGAAGTACAAGCTGGCTTTACCAAAAATATCCATGGACTCTTAACCGTTGGACAAAAAGTAACCGTTCAAGTTATTGATGTTGATGAATATTCTCAAAAGATTAGCTTATCTTTACGGACCCTTGAAGACAAAGTTCATTCAGTGAACCATCGACGAAAAAAATATTTTACGGATAAGAATAAAAAAATTGGCTTTGCAACCTTAGACAAAGAACTTCCAGAATGGATTGATGAAGCAATGGATAAATTGCTTGAAAAATAATTCTGTATTTTTTCAGAAAGTGTGTTACAATTTCTTTTGTTAGTGAATCTAAAAATTAATTGAGGTGGATGTCGTGTCTAACAAAAAAGTCGCTGGAACAATCATACTGAACTTAAACGATGGTAGTAAAAAATTTTTGATGCATCCAATAGGTGAAGCGATTGAGTTTGCGATGGCAAAAGTTTCTGATGAGATGACGGGTTTAGCTAGTATGCTACAATGGTTCAAAGAAGAGGTTCAATTGGACGTTACTTCAATTAGCTTAGTAGAATTAACTAACGCGCATATCAATAAAGAAAATGTTCCGCTGTTTGTCTTCGAGATGGATGAACAAGCACTTAAAAATGAAATGGATAAAGACTATACATGGGTAGCACCTGCAGAATTAAAAACGATTTGGTCAAAATATCATATTGAAGGTGTCCCAATGTTTTAAACAAAAAAGAAAGAATCTGTCGATAATCGAACAGATTCTTTCTTTTTTTATGTTGGACGTAAAAAAGTTAATCGAACTATTTCAAATATATGATTCAAATTGTTCGATTTTTAGTAAGGAATTAAACTGTTTTGATAGACAATTAGGATTTAAAAAGTTTAAAAACGAAATAATTGAAAAGAATGAAAACAGATTGAAAACTTCTTTTAATTTTTTTGAAAAAAAGTGTTGACCAAACATCAAAATCTTGATATATTATTACATGTCGCAAGGCGAGTCACACAGCTGAGCGATTCAGAAATCAATAATTAAATAACAATTCTTGATT
>NZ_JAHLRI010000100.1:0-5425 GCF_018919685.1 Enterococcus sp. S183_ASV_20 | reverse complement strand
ATATAATAGTCGTCCAGGATTTCTTGTACCGCTTGTTCACCTAATAACTTCGTCCGACCATACTCATTTAAAGGATTCGGTTGATCATCAACCGCATAGACGCCTTCTTTTTTAGTTCCATCAAAAATATAATCTGTACTTACGTAAACAAGTGTCGCCCCCACTGCTTTAGCAGCTTCTGCAACATGACGTGTGCCATCTACATTCACTTTTTCATCTAATTCCTTGCCTTCGTCTTCTGCTTTATCAACAGCTGTATAAGCAGCACAATGATAAATGACGCTTGGTTGAATTTCTTTCACTTTTGCCAACGTACTATCCGCATCAGTAATATCTAATTCTGTTGAATCCGTCGAAACATACTCAATTCCTTGTTCATCTAATAGGTGACGTAATTCTGTGCCCAATTGGCCATTTCCACCAGTAATTAAAATCATTATTTTCGCTCCTTCTTGAAAAAAAGGCAGGGCAAAGTAGCTTTTGTACTTTGCCATCGCCTTTCGACTGTTATCTCACATGTCAGAAAAAATTACTGACCATTTTGTGCATATTTTGCTTCAACAGCTTCTTTATCTGCACGCCACCAGTCTTCATTTTCTGTATACCACTTGATTGTTTCTGCCAAGCCTTCACGGAAATTCGTGAATTCTGGTTCCCAACCTAATTCTTCGCGTAATCTGGTTGAATCAATCGCATAACGTAAGTCATGTCCTGCACGATCGTTGACATGCTCATAGGCATCAACAGGTTGTCCCATTAATTCTAAAATTAATTCCATCACTGTTTTATTGTCTTCTTCACCATCGGCTCCAATTAAATATGTTTCGCCAATTTGTCCTTTTGTTAAAATTGCCCAAACAGCCGAAGAATGGTCGTTTGTATGAATCCAGTCACGAACATTTTTACCAGCACCATAAAGTTTTGGTGTAATGCCACTTAAGACATTGGTAATTTGACGAGGAATAAATTTTTCAATATGTTGATATGGACCATAGTTATTTGAACAGTTTGAAATTGTTGCTTGTAAGTTAAAAGAACGAACCCATGCTTTGACTAACAAGTCAGAGCCTGCTTTTGTTGAAGAATAAGGACTTGAAGGATTGTAAGGCGTTTCGGCAGTGAATTTTTCCCCTTCACCTTCTCCATGTCCTGGTAAATCTTCTCTTAAAGGTAAATCGCCATAAACTTCATCAGTCGATACATGGTGGTAACGAACATTGTTTTTACGGCAAGCTTCGATCAATGTGTACGTCCCAATCAGATTGGTTTGTACAAATGGGAATGGGTCGTTTAATGAGTTGTCGTTATGCGATTCAGCAGCATAGTGAACGACCGCATCTGTTTCAGCGACTAAACGATTAACTAATTCAGCATCAGCGATATCTCCTACGACTAATTCCACACGATCACTTGGTAGACCTTCAAGATTTTTTTCATTTCCTGCATACGTTAATTTATCTAATACAGTTACATGAACTTCTGGATGATTCTTTACAACATAATGAACAAAATTTGAGCCGATAAAACCAGCTCCACCTGTTACGATGATTTTTTTCATAATTGAAACTCTCCTACTTTTTTCTTAAATTTCGCCATAGATAAACGGATTTTCCGCTTCAAATTCTTTTAAGGTTGGATGTTTTTGATCCTTTTCTGACGTAATCGCTTTTTCTGGCGCAATTGGCCAATCAATAGCTAACGCTGGATCGTTAAAAGCAATACCACCGTCTGCTGCCGCATTGTAGTAATTGTCACACTTGTACATAAAGTTCACGTTCGGTGTCAAAGTGACAAAACCATGGGCAAAACCTTTTGGTACTAAAAGCTGATGGTGATTATGTTCTGATAAAATGTAGCCTTCCCATTGACCATAGGTTGGACTCCCTTTACGAATATCAACAATCACATCTAATACCGAACCTGTTACAACGCGAATTAGTTTTGTTTGCGCAGCTTCGCCTTTTTGAAAATGCAATCCACGCAAGACACCTGCTTCTGTTGATAATGAATGATTATCTTGGACAAAATCAAAGTCTAATCCATGTTCTGCAAATTTAGCTTTGGAATAACTTTCTGTAAAAAAGCCACGATGATCACCGAAAACATCCATTTCGATAATTTTGACATCTTGTAATTTTGTATCAATAACTTTCACGTTTCTTCGCTCCTATTCTGCTGCTAAACGTAGCAAGTATTGGCCGTAGCCATTTTTCTTCAATGGTTGTGCCAATTCTACCAATTGTTCTTTTGTAATATAGCCCATTCGATAAGCAATTTCTTCCAAACAAGCGACTTTTAAATTTTGACGTTTTTCAATTGTTTCAATAAATGTTGACGCTTCTAATAAAGATTCGTGTGTGCCTGTATCTAACCAAGCAAAGCCACGGCCCATTACCTCAACAGAAAGTTTATTTTTTTCAAGGTAGACTTTATTAACGTCTGTTATTTCTAATTCCCCACGTTCTGACGGTTTGATTCCTTTTGCAATTTCAACCACTTCATTGTCGTAAAAATACAAACCTGTCACTGCGTAATTTGACTTCGGTTGTGCTGGTTTTTCTTCAATAGAAAGCGCCCGCATCTCTTCATCAAATTCTACCACGCCGAAACGCTCTGGATCATTTACATGGTAACCAAAGACTGTTGCCCCTGACTCTTTAGAAGCCGCTCGTTGCAACATTTTTGATAAGCCGCCACCATAATAAATATTGTCCCCTAAAACTAAGCAGACACTGTCATCACCAATAAATTCTTCACCAATAATAAATGCTTGCGCCAAACCATCTGGGCTTTCTTGTACAGCGTATTCGATATGAATGCCTAAATCATGGCCATCGCCGAATAAGCTTTCAAAACGTGGTGTATCTTCTGGTGTAGAGATAATCAAAATTTCATTAATTCCCGCCAACATTAACGTTGACATTGGGTAATAAATCATTGGTTTGTCGTAAATTGGCATTAATTGTTTTGATGTTGCTTTTGTTAACGGATATAAGCGTGTCCCGCTTCCGCCTGCTAAAATAATTCCTTTCATGAACAATCTCCTTAAATACTTCTATTTTTAGTTTCTATAAAACCAAATATCCTTCCCTATTATCGCATTAAGCATAGGGTTTGTCATGTTTTTTACGTAAATTTTACAAATCTGTAAAAGTTTAGCGTTGTTCCTTTAAACGCTGATGTAAAGCTTTTAATAAATTCACACGCCAATTTAATTTTTGTTGGAAACTTGTTTTGGTAATAATAGGGCTGACATTCGCTCCATGTCTTCGGTAAAGCACTAATGGTTCTTTAATGAGGCCCGTTTGCTTTTTCCGTGCAGCTAATAAGCCAATCCACATATCGTGCATAGGAACTTCTGGCGGAATGGGTAAAATGACGTTTTTCATCTCTTGACGAAAGGCCATACCTGCCCCAATATAGCCACTTTTTATCGCATTTCGCCAAAACCCTGGTTTGACTTTTCGAAACTTAAAATAAGAGGGATTGGTAACTTGTAAATCCGCATCAACAATTTTCAAGTCACTAATAACCACTTGGATGTCAGGGTGCGTTTCAAAATATTCTGTCACTGTCGTTACTTTATTTGGCAACCAAACGTCATCTTGATCTGCTAAAAATATTACTTCGCCTTTCGTATGCGTAAGCGCAAATGCAAAATTAGCAATCACTCCTTGCCCTGGACCTTGTAACAATTGAATTTGGGGATAATTCGCTGCATACGTTCTCAAAATTTCCAACGTATGATCAGTAGAACCATCATCTGAAATAATTAGTTCATCTTCTTCACTGACTTGTAAAAGAATACTATCTAATTGTTCCGCGAGATATTTTTCTCCATTATATGTCGCAATACAAACTGAGATCATAGATTATCCTTTCATTAACTTGAGAAATTCTGCCAATGTTTGCCGCCAAATTTGGCGATTTTTGACAGTTAAAAATTGCTTACTACTGCGTAAAAATAAATGGCGTCGATGATGGGAAAACTTTTCTTGATCATATCGACGATAAAATAACGTTTCTGCTTCAATAATAGAGCGATAACGTTGAGGACTCATTGTACGATAATCTAAAACAGACAATTCTTGTTTTAGGTGGATTGGTAAGACTTCAATCTTTTTATTGGCTTGATTCAATTGATAAAAGAACCAATGATCTAAATAGTCCAAAGGAAATTCTTCCGAAAATCCTTCCAACCAGCGCAGTGTTTCTGCCGTAATGACTGTACCAGAATTGATAGCCATCAACGGTTGGTTGGCTATCCCTGCTGTTGGCTTTGCTCCTTTAAGTCCAACATATTGGTCACTATATACTGGCGAAATTTGTTGTCCATTTGCTTCTACAATTGGAACATAGACTGCCACAGTCGGATCTAACGGCATGATGATCAACGTATCAAAATAAGAGGCTGGCACTTCTGTGTCTTGGTCAAGGAGCAACAATAATTCACATTGATTCGCTTGACTAAAAGCAATCGCTTCATTATAAGCGGTCGCTAGTCCTGGATTATCAGGATTATGTCGATAAGTAACATTTTGTTGTAAAAATAATGCATCTTCTTGAGGAAGTGGGCTGTTGTCATAAATAAATAAGTGCAATTCGGGGTGATCTACCACTTCTTTTAATAACAAATAATTCGGCGTATCAGCCATTTTCATTTGATATAAGACGATGACTACCGCTAATCTTTGACTCATTAAAAGAACCTCCAGCCCCATTTGTTAAAAAATTTCCCCATTGATTGCATAAAGATTTTAAACAATTTACGACTTTTATGGGCGCCCTTTTCATACATGTGAACAACCGTTTCAAAAGGCGTATAGAGAATCCGATAGCCTGCTTTGCCAAAGCGTAAACATAAATCGTTGTCTTCAAAGTACATGAAAAAACGTTCATCGAACCCACCAATTTCAACGAATTTTTCACGATCAATCAACATAAAACAGCCTGAGCCCATTTTAATATCCGTTGTTTCTGTATCCGACAAATCGCGACATTCATAAATGCTCAAACGTTTATCAAAAATTTTCTTTACAAATTGAAAGGGAATAAAACGTAACATATAATCGAAGACATCTAATTTTTGACGAACTAAATATTGCGTCGTGCCATCTTCATTCAGCACTTTAGGGCTAACGACTGCAATGTTCTTATCTATTTTGATACGGTCTAATAGACGATCAAGCACGTCTTTAGTAACCAAAACATCGGGATTAAAAATAATTGCATACTTTGTCGAAGCATTGAATAACACTTGATTATGACCATGACCAAACCCTTGATTTTCTTCAGCGCGATGGATAGTAATAAATGGTTCATATGTTGTTAATTTTTCAAGATACGCTGTTTCAGAATAATTGTCATAGATATGAATATCATAGATACTATCAGTACCCAGTTCGGCTTTTAATTGGTCTAGTAC